>JALNXB010000026.1 GCA_023230585.1 bacterium | reverse complement strand
TTCCTTTTTCGCCTTCGGCGAGATTGCCACGCTAAAAAACAGCTCGCAAAGACGGAATGGGGGGCTGTTAACAAAAGGTTTAGCCCTTTTGTTCTTCTACTCTGAGCCTGTTAAGCCCTTCGGAGATGTCTTATATGCAGAAGGGAGAGTTCTCAGAGTGCCCGATTGTTAAGTAGAAGGTGTATGCGCCGTAGTCCCAGAGTGAGTAGACACTGCATACTTTTTTACCCCTTTCTTTTTCCCACATTTTGAAGTATAACTATTATATAAAAAAAACTGAGGTTTTTATGGGACAAATAAAAATAAAACGTATATATGAAACTGTCTCAAAAGAAGATGGCGTAAGGCTTCTTGTTGACCGTTTGTGGCCTCGAGGTATTTCAAAGGAGCGGGCCTCATTAACAGAATGGTTGCCAGAAGTTGCGCCTACAACTGCTCTTCGCAAATGGTTTTCACATAACCCTGCCAAATGGAAAGATTTTAAAGAAAAATACCTTGAAGAAATCAGAACCAATAATAGTGAATCTCTACTTAAACTAACACAATATATAAAAGAGAAAGATGTCATTACTCTGCTATATTCCGCAAAAGATGAAATTAGGAACAACGCAATAGTTTTAAAAGAATACTTTGAGTCCAAAAAATTGTAATAAAAGGGGGAAAGCCAATGATAGCAACAGAAAATCTTAAAGATGAACATAAAGGTATAAATCTTATGCTAAACATAATGGAAGGTATATGCAAAAAACTTCAAAAAGGAGAAAAAGTTGACACTTCACATCTTGACAGTATTCTTGAATTTTTGCAAATCTTTGTAGACAAGTGTCATCATACCAAAGAAGAAGATATCCTTTTCCCTGCTATTTTACAAACAGAACAGGGTAGCACTCTTCAAGACTCGATAGATATTTTAAATAAAGAACATACAAAAGGCCGCAGAGCAGTAAAAAATATATCTAACTCTATCTTAGAATATAAAAAAGGTAGAGCAGATACCTCAGAAATGGAAGAAAATATTTCAAAATATGCCCACCACCTAAGAAAACATATAGATAAAGAAAACTATTTTTTCTTTCCCATTGCAGATATCCTCTTAAACTTGGAAATGCAAAAAGAACTTTTTAAAGAGTTTGATATAATAGAGGTAGAAAAAATTGGAGTAGGCAAACACGATGAGTTCCATCATCTCCTTGATACTCTAAAGAAAATATACCTTTGACCCAATTCCCCTTATTCAAGTTTTATAAAATTTAGTAAATACTATTGACAGTATATACTTTTTCAGGTAAAACACTCTTAATGATTAAACAAAAACTTCTAAATTCCTTTAAAAATAAAGAGTATTCTACCTTAGATGAACTTGTAATAGTAGCGGCTCAAATAATTCCACACATAGCAAGCGAACAGAAAAGGTACCGTGTTTCTGTCTATCCTGATGAAAGGACAGTTCGGTATTATATCAATGAAGGGCTTGTTGACAAACCTTACGAAGTTTCGGAGAGTTCTTCTCGTTTTACATATAGACATCTTTTACAAATACTGATTATAAAACATCTTCAAGCACAATACCTATCTCTCAATAAAATTAAAGATATGATTAAAGATATGGAAGAAGAAAGAATGGAAGAACTAATTATAAGCGGACAAAACGGATATTCTGAATACTCTCGTTTGGTATCACCAATGGACAGAAAACAAAAATTCCTTAATGAAAATAAAATAGAGGCTATATTTAGAGAAAAGGTATCTTTTAAGAAAGTGAAAGAAGAATTAAAAGTATCTCAGGAGTGGTTAAGAGTGGTTGTAAAAGAGGGAGTAGAATTAAATATAAGAACCGATATTATCAAGGGTAGCAGAGAAGATAAAGAAGAGTTTCTTGAGAAGATTGCAGCTAGGTTAAGAATATACCTTGATACGGAGAAAAACAGGTAACAAAAACTTATTTGCCTCATATTTTAGTTTGGGGCTAAGGAGGAAGGAATATGGAAGTAAAATCTCAAGCGACACTGTTACGTTTCTTAAAATCTCTTACAGTAGGTGGCAGAACAGATAAAGACGGGTTGAGTGTTTTTTCTTTAAAGAGCAACATAAAATCAGTTTATGAGTATATAACTTTAGACGAAGCCATTGCAAAAAATACTTTAGTAGTTGAAGAGATGGGTTCAGCTATAGTTCCACTTATTAGAGTAGTAAACACAGGGAAAGAAGATGTTTTTATTATGGATGGAGAAGAACTTGTTGGAGCTAAACAAAACAGAATTGTAAATATAAGTTTAATGGTGCCCAAAGAAAGTACAATAAGCATTCCAGTTTCGTGTGTTGAAGAAGGCAGATGGAGGCACACATCTGACAAGTTTTATTCAAGTCCAAATATTTCTTATGCTACTTTAAGGAAAATACAGAAGGATTCAGTTGTAGAATCAATGAAAACAAGAGAGAATTTTCAAGCCAATCAGCAAAAAGTCTGGAATAATGTATGTCATAGGATGGCAACTTCGAAAACTAACTCTCCAACCTCTGCTATGAGCGATATTTACGAAAAAGAGAAACCACGAATTGAGGAATATAGAGATGCTTTTCCCATAAGAGAAGGGCAGATAGGAGCGGTCTTTGCAATCAACGGAGAGATTTTTGGAATGGATGTATTTGACATAGAGAGTACCTGTAAAAAGATAATGCCTAAAATAATTAGAAGTTATGTGCTTGAAATATTATCAAAAGAGAAAGTGAAAAAAAATATAAAAATAGGGGAAATAGAGACCTTTCTTTCTGATATTGTTGAATCAGGATTTGAAGCAAAAAAATCACCCGGTAAAGGTATGAACGTTAGTATTACTGGAAGAAGAGGTAACGGCACATCTTTAGTTGTTGTAGAAGATACAGTGGTTCATACATCAATATTTGCAAAATCAGGACCAGAAGAACCTAAAACACCCGAAGTGTTATCACGTATTTCCTACCCGTCTATAAGACGCTATAGACAAACAAATGAATAAATAAAAAATAATGTAGTTTTACGTACCCTAATTTTGTTAGTCCCCCATTCCATTCAAATACGGAATGGGGGGCTTTTTTTAATACTGCTTTCAATAAACAATAAACGAACACTTATTTACTCTTCTTAATAGCATAAAAACACCTTATATAAAATTTGTTTTATTGGACTATTATATTATAATTATTAATAATAATTTAATAATTGCAGGAGGGTAACAATGAAACGATTTATACCTGTTTTTTTATGTACTATATCTTTTTTTCTTTCTTCCTACATTTGTTTTTCAAAGGAAGAACCCGCTAAAACAAGATCATTTGCATCTTATATAGAAGCGTTTGAAGCAGGGAAAAAAGCCTGTACAAGAGACAATATGGTGCTTTATAGAGGTAAAATGATTAAAAGTGGTTTTGCAAGAAACCCTATAGATTTATTTAAAGCCCAAACTTTTTATCGAGAAGCGTTACAGTTAGCTAAAACCGATAAAGAAAAATCTTCTGCTTTTCTTGCAATAGGGGAGACACAATTATACGACCAAACCCAGACAGATTATAAAGATATAAGAGAAAGTTTTATGGCTGTTTTGAATCTAACCACACTCTCAAAGCGGGAAAAAGGTAGAGCATTGCTGGGTATAGGTGAAACCTATTTACGTGAAGAGAATTATCTAAACGCCCGAAAATATTTTCAAGAGGCAGAAAAAGAAGGTTTAATAAATTACGCTCAATTATCTCTCGGTTACTCTTATTTACAAGAGAGAGATTATTCTTCTGCTCGTAATATACTTGAGAAACTTAACCAAAATATGAAAGAAGTTATTGCTGGGACTCTTGTTGCTCCAGACCAGTTGACAATACTTGAAGTTCGACAAATACACTATCTTGCTTCAGAATATCTTGTTGCAATAGACCAATTACCTTTGATTATAAGAAATCGACCTCGTCTTTTTTTTAATGAAAAAACTTTCTTAGAAGTAAAAAAACGTGCACTTACGGAAGAAAAAGAATATTTTTCAAAGATAAAAAAAGAGGTAGAAGGTATTAAACATATAAAATTAGATAAAGTTGACTACGGATATCTTCTTATGAAAACGGCTTTTGTTTATAAGGTTACAGAAAACCCTCTACTGTTAGAAAATATGAGGAAAATGTTCCGTTCAACTTTTGATTATTATCTAAGTCGTCAAAAGGATTGGATTCGTAGTTATTCACGAGTAAGCGCTATCTCAGCATTTGATTGGGTTTGTGATGACCTTCCTATTGATGAAAGAAAGGCTCTTGCTTCTGATTTATTGAAATACGTTTATCAGATTTATATTGAGGAACGTATTGAAAACAGACTTAATCACGATAACTGGTATTATGTTCAAGATATGTTCTGGTATGCAGGGGTAGCTTTACTTGATGAAACTCTCGACAATGTTTCATACGCTCGAGTGTTAACTATTCTTGGAGAAGGTTATCGACACGAACAAAGAATGTTTAGGCATATGATAAAAACATCTGGGGACGATGGAGGTTGGCAGACAATGCTCGACTACGCTTTTGGGCACCAACCAACTGTTTTTTGGGCTTTCATCCACTGTTGGCGTTCTGCTACTGGAAAGGATGTAGAATCAGACTGGGTTCATATTGTCAACCCTGATTTTGTTCTTAGAAACTTTCTTGGAGTTGAAGGCAGGGCTATTAGAAATTTCGGATATTCTCGTTCTTGGGGAAGAAAAACTACTGGACCAGACCTCCTTTATGACCATTTAAGGAACTTTATACATTTATTTGGACGTTCTGAACCAGAATATTCTGCGATAGCTGGTCTACTTGCAGAAAAAATACGAGAAATAGGACCGTCTCAGGGAGTATATCCAGTAAATCCATTTCTATATACCAACCTTGATAAAGTACCAGTACCAAGTATTCCTAAAGGAATGCCCTTTGCACGCCATTTTGAGAATATTGGGCTGGTGCTGATGTCTTCTGGCTTCAATTTGGATGACACTTATGTATTATTTGCAGCAGGAGGCGGCAATGTATTTTCATCACATTTTGATACAACCCATTTCAGTATATACAAACAAGGAGACCTTGCTTTAGATAGCGGTTCTGGTAATATTGGGCAACATACAGAAAAATATTCTAAACAAACTGTAGCACATAACGCTGTGCTTATACATACTCCCAACGATACCAACCACGGTGGGCAGGTTAAAACAACAAATTTCGCAAAAGTTCTTGCTTTTGAAACGTCTGCACTATTTAGTTATGTTGCAACTGATGCTACTCGCACCTATCATCCTGATAAGTGTAAACAGATGGTTAGACAGTTTATATATTTTCATCCCAACCATTTTCTAATATTAGATAGAGTTGTTTCTGCAAAACCTGAATACAAAAAAGAGTGGCTTCTTCACACAATTGGCGAACCTATAATAACAGGTCAAGAGGTTAAATCAGAAATTAAACAAGGACGTATCTTCTGTCGAACTCTTTACCCTTACGGTGCAATTATAGAGAAAATTGGTGGAGAAGGTAAAGAATTTTGGGCAAGCGGTAAAAACTGGATGCCCGAAGATTTTTATACTACCAAAATTCCTGAAACAATGGGACTTTGGCGTGTAGAAGTTAGTCCTGCTATTGAGAAAGAAGAAGATGTTTTCCTTCATCTTATACAGGTATCAAATAAAAAAGACCAAGAAATGTGTAGTAGCAAAATATTAGAGGAAGAAGATAAATTGATTGTCTTTTTCTCTGGTATAGACGGTATCAACTACGAGGTTATTTTAAATAAAACTAAAGAAATTGGGGGACACATAAAGATTATAAAAGGCGGAAAAACACTTTGGGATAAACCACTAATTAAAGAGGTTATGCCCCAAAGCAGGTTAGCAATCCAAAATCATAGATAAATCTTTATACTTAAGACGCAGAATCCAATATTTTTTTTATAATTGATACGGCTTCAATTATTTCATTTTTTGTGGTCCTTTTCCCGACAGAAAACCTTATAGCACATTTTTTCCATTCCTCTGAAAGATTTATTGCATCAAGAACATAAGAAGTATCTGGTGTTACGGCAACAAAATCTTTCATTTTATTATACAGTTCTCCCGATGTCATACCTTTAAAACTTATGTTTAAAATATCAGGGGAAGATTTTTCAAGATGTCCGTTGAGATGTATTTCTTTAAAATTTCTTTTCAATTCTTTATATAGCAATTCTTTCATCTCTTTCATATTTGACACATTTTTTTCCCAATCTCTACCTGCAATTTCATAGGCTTTTCCTAACCCTACAATACCTTGAACATTTTCTGTTCCAGCCCGTCGACCTTTTTCTTGTTTAGAACCGTGGATAAGGTTTTCAATCTGGACCCCGTTTCTGATATATAATGCACCTACACCTTTAGGGGCGTAAGATTTATGCCCAGAGGTTGAAACTATATCAATCTCTGGCATTTTAACATTAAGTGCCACCTTCCCTACAGATTGGGTAGCATCGCTATGCAAGATAATACCGTATTTTCTTGTTATTCTTGATATTTCATCTAACGGTTGTATTGTGCCTATCTGGTTATTAACGTGCATAACACTAACAAGGATAGTCTGGTCTGTGATACTCTTTTCCAGTTGTTTTACATCAACTACTCCGTATTTATCTACTGGAATATATGTTGTGGTGAACCCGAACAACTCAAGAAATTTGCAACACCTTGTGATGGAAGGATGTTCTATTGTGGTGCTGATAATATGTTTCCCTCTATTCTGATAAGCAAAAGCAGTACCCTTAATAGCGTGGTTATTAGATTCGGTTACACCGCCTGTAAAGACTATTTCATCGGGCTGACAGCCCAGTAATTCTGCCACCTGTTTTCTGGCGTGCTCCATTGGATTTTTCGTCTCTATCCCAAACAAATGAGAACAAGAAGGGTTACCAAAATACTTTTCAAGGTACGGCTCCATAGATTCTACCACTTCAAAATCAACTGGTGTTGAAGAAGCGTAATCAAGGTATATAGGTTTTTTCATATAGTTCTCCCATTTTGGTTACGTAAGATAATTGTCTTTGTTTCGCCGAAATACTATAATAAGATATTCTTTCTGCTATCTTTCTTTAAGAGGTTCTCTTGAGAGCGGGTCTACTGTAAATTTCCATTTTTTACCTGACAACTCCCATTCAATTTCCCAAATATTTTCTTCAAACATCCGAGGTATTAACGGGTCAGAACAGCCAAGTTTTAATTTCGGAGATTCGATTATTTTATTCAACGAAAACGCCCAAACAGAAGCTATCAAACGTTTCTTTTGTAAAGATGCCTTTTGATAAAGAATATCCCAATCAAGAGATTTGTTTCTTTTTTGTAGTGTAGGGGCAACAATATAACTATCTTTATCTTTTTTTGAGTTTGTTTCACAAAAAGTCCCACAAGCTTTTGTTATGGATAAAGACTCATATTTTTTATCGTATGCAGGTAAAACCAAGCAGTTTATACTCAAAAACCTTTTTCCCCACTCCATAAACAACTCGTAACACATCTCATTCTTTTGGGATTCAAATATCTCTCCCGGTTCTCCAATTATTCGCAACCTATCAGTTAAATATTCCCAATGTTGAGATATTTGAGGCATAATTCTTAAAACTATCAAACTTTCGCCTTTCTGTATACAGTAAGTTTTTCCAGTTAAAGGTGGGTTGGTAACTTCTGACAATCCATAGTTTAAATAAGCGTTCTTAACATCATCGGCGGGATGTCTTCTAACCTTATCAAACTCCTCTGTTTCCCACTGCAAAAACATCCACGTCTTATCTGGTCTGGATATAGCAACAGGCATACTTTGCCAAGAAAGACCTGCTACCGACCTATCCATGCTTGGCATAATTGGAAACCTTGATACAGAACCAATGCGTATATCCTTTTCTATATATGCCTTAGTTACAGTATTATCAAAACAATCTATTTGTACTTCTTTTATAGGTGCTTTTTTTTGTGGTACAAACTGGTGCCAGTTTAATCTGTAAAACGTGTACCTTGTTAAAGAATCAAGATCATCAATTTTTATTTGGGAAGGAAGAGGTGCAACCAAATCCCTATAATTGTTTGACGTTGGGCAGGAAAGAAAATGGTAGGTTCTTAACGCAGGAACCTTTGGTCCTCCACTAAACTTATCTTCTATTTCAAGAAGTTGGTTAAACAATTTTTTATACTTGGTCTGTAATGTTGTAGGAAGTTTTTTATTCATAAGTAGAAGAACAGAAAGCTCATCAAGACATACCTTAGCATAGGTATCACTCAAATGCTCGCCCCATCCCCATTTATGTTCTGTCCAATAATCGGCAGCTTTAAGAATTAGGTCTAAAATAGTCTCTTTATCCTTTTCAATAAGCGGGTTTTCTGGGCTACATATTTCGTACAGCATCCATACACAAACAACATCACCCAAAGCCTTGTTCGGGTAAAACCATACCTGTTCGCACAACTCCCTTTTAAACCATATATACAAATCATTAAAGATAGAGATAAGAACTTCTTTCTGTTCAGAGGTTAATTGGTTCTGGTACGAGCACCAAAGAATTATTAGTGGTAGCCCAACAAAAAATGGAGCGTTGGTATCTGCAGGGTATGTCTCCTCAAAATACCATTTTATGTAACCATGTAATAAGGAATTATCTGTTGTTTGCATACTGCGAATCTGTTGCAGTATACCCGTTGAGTTAATATTTTTTAGTTGTTCTGTCTCCCCTGCGAGAAGGAGAAGATTTGACGCTTTTCTTGAAGAATGAACCTTCTTTAAATGTCTTATAGGCGGGGTGTGTCCATAAGGTTGGCTCCAGAGGCAAACCTCATCGTTCCAGTTTTTGTTCCAATTTATTTTATAGGAATTATTTTTCATAATTGCCTCCTTTTTTTGTATTTTAGCATATTTCCTAAGTATATAAAAACAATAAAGGTTATATATAGGATTGTTATGCAAAAAAATGCTCATAAACAGACAAAAGAAGAAGGATAGGGCGAAGAGCAAACAGAAAGCAAGTATCTTACTCAGTAGTAAATTGACAAAAGTCAAGCTTGGTGCTTTAATATAGATTTAGTAGTGTAAGTATGTTTAGGATATTAAAGTAAAAACTAAACCTCATACCCAATAAGAGAGTCTAATCTTTTATATAATTGCTACTAAATTTGGTTCAAATGTTTTACAATAACACAACTGGGTTGGGGTTACGTTTAACATTTTTACCCTAATTAAAAGGACGTGGTTATGAAAACAAAAATTTTTTGTAGAAAAGTTGTTCCGTTATATTTTAAAACGATTTTCTTATCGTTGTTTCTTTTTGTTGCAACGCTTTCTTTTTTTATTCAAGCAGAAAATATACCTACAACTGATACCTCTCAAAATATTGAAAACGCTCCTCTTGAAATAACCGTAGAAAATGCTATTATAGCGGCATTATTAAATAATCGCTCTCTTAAGGTTGAACAATATGTTCCTCATATAAAGTCTACTTATGAAGAAGAAGAGATGTCTAAATTTGACCCTGTTGTTTCAGCTGGATTTAATGCCTCTCGCCAGAAAGTAAGAACAAAAACCAAACCAGCTGGCAATGTAAGTAGCGGGTTAACAAACCTTAATGTAGGTGTTGAACGATCACTGCCGAGCGGAACTCAAGTTTCTGCTGGGATTACTCTTGGCAGAGATTGGTCTGACCTTTACAGCGACCAGTACACTGCAGATTTAGGTTTTACAGTTACAAAGGCTCTTTTGCAAGGCGCAGGGCTTGATTTTAATATGGCAAATGTTAGGCAGGCGAAACTTGATACTTTAGTTTCTGAATATGAATTGAGAGGGTTTACAGAGGACCTTGTTGCAAGTGTAGAAACAACGTACTGGAATTATGCATTGGCTCTTAGTCAAATAGAAATATATAACAATTCTCTCCAACTTGCAGAACAACAACTAAAAGAGACAGAAGAAAGAATAAATGTTGGTGAACTTGCAGAAATAGAACTATCAGCAGCACAAGCGGAAGTTGCCCTACGTAAAGAATCTTTGATTAACGCTCAAAGTTCCCTTGAGTCGGTGAAACTTAAATTACTTAGATTGATTAACTCTACCGGAGATTTATCTTTGGCACAAGAAATTACTCTTAAAAATATGCCTTCTGTTCCTTTTGTAAAACTTGATAACGTAGAATCTCATTTTGAACTTGCTCTAAAAATGCGTTCCGATATAAACCAAGCTCTTTTAGATATAAAAAAAGGTGATATAGAAATAGTGAAAACAAAAAATGGACTACTTCCAAAACTCGATTTTTTTGTTAATCTTGGTAAAACCGGTTATGCAAACTCCTTTGGAAATTCCATACAGGATATTCCAGGTAGAAGGTATGATGTTTCAGCTGGAGTAATGTTTGAATGGCCTGTTGATAATAGGCAGGCAGAATCAAAATATAAAAGAGCAAGGTTATCTCGTCAACAGACAGAAGAAGCTCTCAATAATCTTTCTCAACTGGTAGAGATGGATGTAAGGTTAGCATATATAGAGGTGAACAGGGTTGCAAAACAGATTGAGGCCATACAAGCAACTCTAAAATTACAAGAAGAAAAAGTTCACGCAGAAACTGAAAAGTTTAAAGTTGGTAGGTCTACTCCTCTCCTTGTTGCACAAGTGCAGAGGGATCTTCTAAACGCTCAAATATCAGAAGTTCAAGCGATTGTTGGGTATCTTAACTCTCTGGTTGAGTTGTTCCGTATTGAAGGTTCAATACTTGAAAGAAGAGGTGTTCAGGTTACCAAATTTTAAAAGACCACCAGCTTATATAAAAATATTGTTTTAAAAATTACAACGGGAGTTTAATAATGAAAAAGAATGTCATAACAGCCGTTCTGCTTATTTTTGTTGCTCTATTTGGTTGGCAAATCTATCAAAGTGTTTCCCAAAAAACAAAATCATCAGAACAAAAGCGTGAAAGACCTGCAATAGCTGTTGAAGTAGCACCTATCACAAAAACAACAATCAGAGAGGTAAGACAGTTTAGCGGTACCCTTACACCTCAATCTCAATTTGTTCTTGCACCTAAAATCTCTGGACGACTTGAACAATTAACAGTTGATATTGGTGACAAAGTTCAGAAAGGACAACTGATTGCAAGGTTAGATAGTAGAGAATACTATCAAGACGTAGAACAAGCAAAAGCTGATTTAGAAGTAACAAAAGCAAATGTTTTAGAATGCAAGAGCACCATAGAAACCACAAAACGAGAACTTGAAAGAGCAAAAATTCTAAGAGAAAAAAAGATAGCATCAGAATCTGAACTTGATAAAGCAGAATCGGCTTACAAAGTTGCAGAAGCAAAATACAAGGTAGCCATTGCTCAGGTAAAACAGAAAGAAGAATCTCTAAAAAACGCACAAATAAAACTTTCTTATACAGAGGTAAGGGCTGTGTGGGATGGAGAGAACAATGTTAGGTTGGTTGGAGAACGTTATGTAAACGAAGGAGATATGCTTAGTGCCAATGCTTCAATTATATCTTTAATAGATAACGATTCTTTGACTGGTGTGATATATATTACGGAAGAAAGTTATTCCAGCATCCATATTGGGCAACCTGTTGTTATTACTACCGATGCCCACCCAGGTAAAGAGTTTTCAGGTAAAATTTCACGTATCTCTCCTACATTACAAGAAACTACTCGTTCTGCCCGTATTGAAGTAACTGTTGCTAACCATAATCATCTACTTAAATCTGGAGTTTTTGTAAAAGCAGAGATAGAACTTGCTCGGCATACTGGGGCAACTGTTGTACCTTTTGCTTCAATATTAACAAGAGATGAAAAAGAAGGTGTTTTTCTTGTTGATTTAGAAGAGAAAAAAGCAAAATTTGTGCCAGTTAAAACAGGTATTGTCAACACCGAAGATGTGGAAATCCTTCAGCCACAAATTGATGGGTATGTGGTTACCTTAGGGCAACATCTTCTGGACGACGGCTCCCCTATTGTTTTGCCTGAAGAAAGGTTTAGTACACCAAAAGAAGAGAACCAGCCTTCTGGTGAACCTAACCACTCTGGAGGGAATCGATGAACATATCTCAATTTTCTGTTAGGCGCCCTTTACTAACAACTATGGTTGCTCTTATTGTAATTATTATAGGAAGCGTCGCTTTGAAAAGGCTTCCTATAGACCTTATGCCTGATATTACTTACCCTACTATAAGTATAACGGCTACTTATGAGAATGCCAGCCCTGAAGAGATAGAAGAACTTGTTACACGCCCTATAGAAGAAGCAATGAGTGCTGTGCCTGGAGTTGAAGAAGTCTCTTCAAATTCTTCGGAAGGGCGCAGTAGAGTTAGGGTGCTATTCTCATGGGGGACAGATTTAGATACTGCTTCAAATGATGTTAGAGACCGTCTTGATAGAATTATTTCTCGGTTACCAGAAGATATGGATAGGCCAACTTTGAGAAAGTTTGACCCTTCCAGTATGCCTATAGTAATGTTAGGCGCATCCAGTAACCTTGACCCGATAGAGTTACGAAGAATTATAGACGAACAGATAAAGTACAGAATAGAACGTGTGCCGGGAGTAGCCGCACTGGATATATACGGTGGTCGTACTCGTGAGATAAGAGTAAGTCTTAATTCTGGAAAAATTAAAGCGTTAAACCTTCCTTTAAACAAAATTATTTCCTCTATTTCAGAAAGTAACGTTGTTCTTCCTGCTGGTGCGGTTGAACGTGGTTACCAAGATGTTATAGTTAGAACTCCTGGCGAATATGTTACCGTTGAAGAGATTGCTAATACTGTGGTTGCAAAACTTGAGGATGTTCCTATTAGATTAAAGGATATTGCCTCTGTAAAAGATACCTCACAAAAAGTTACTCGAGCTGTCCGTGTCAATGGTCGCCCTGGAATAAACCTCTCTGTTACAAAACAGTCTGGTAAAAATACGGTTGAGGTTGCAAAGAATGTTCTTGCAGAAGTAGAAAAGATTAACGAAGATATGCCTCAGATACGGCTTGTGCCTATTGTAGATTCATCAAGTTATATTAAAAGGTCTATCTCTTCAGTTGGGACATCTGCCTTATACGGTGGTCTATTTGCTGTTCTTGTACTACTCTTTTTTCTACGTAACTTTAGAAGTACAGCAATTGTTGCTGTCGCTATTCCCATCTCTATTGTAGCGGCTTTTGGTCTTATATATTTTTCAGGATTTACTCTCAATATAATGACATTAGGCGGACTTGCATTGGGGGTAGGTATGCTTGTAGATAACGCTATTGTGGTTTTAGAAAATATTTATCGTCTACGTGAAGATGGGCTTAGTCAAGAAGAATCTGCTGTGGCAGGTAGCCAAGAGGTTGCTTCTGCTGTTGTTGCAAGCACTCTTACAACAGTAGTAGTGTTCCTTCCTCTGGTCTTTATGAGAGGAATGGCAGGGGTTATGTTTAAACAACTTGCTATGGTAGTAAGTTTTGCTTTACTCTGTTCCCTTGCTGTTGCTTTGACATTGATTCCAATGTTTTCCTCAAAATTTCTACAACTTGAAGACGAGAAATCCTTTACTGGCGAAAATCTTTTACATAAATTATACAGGGCTATAGGTAAGGTGCTTACCGAGATGGAAGAACTGTATAAAAAAATGCTTAAACATGCTCTTACTCATTGTTGGGTTGTTCTTATAACTGTTTTTATTGTACTTGTTGTAAGTGTTGGGGTTGGGCTTATGATAGGTAGAGAACTTGTTCCTCAAAGCGATGAAGGAGAAGTTAGGATAACAGGAGAGATGGAAGTAGGTACCAAACTGGCTGTAGTTGATGAACAATTTAAGAAAATTGAAACAGTTGTTGACAAAGAAATTCCAGAAATGGAAAACAAAATAACAACTGTAGGCGGTTCTGGTTGGACGTCAGGGTCCCATACGGGGCAGTTAAGAATCTCTTTAAAGGGTAGGGGACAAAGAAAACGTTCCAGTGAAAAGATTGCTTCAGATATACGGCAACAACTATCTCATATTCCTGGTATGATTGTTAGAACTCGTGCTGGGACCGGTATGTTCACAAGGATGCTAATGAGAGGAGCAGGCACCGCAGATAGAGTTCAAGTAGAGATTCGCGGGTATGACCTTACCACAGCTGATAACCTTGCTTCCCAAGTAAAAAAAATGGTAGAAGGTGTTGATGGAGTTACCGACGCACAAGTTAGCAGAGAAACAGGTATACCCGAACAACTTATACTGGTTAATAGACTTAAAGCGGCAGATTTGGGTTTTAATGTGTCACAAGTTGCAGATATGCTTCGGATATCTTTAGGTGGTAGCACTGCTGGTTATTTTAGGGAGGGTGGTAGCGAGCACCGTATATTTGTTCAACTGGAAGATGCCGATAAAATGAGTATGGAAGATATACTTAACCTTTCTCTTGTCAACAATTATGGGCAATCTGTATCTTTAAGAAACCTTGTTGATATGAAACCCCATTCAGGTCCTGTAACAATAGAAAGAAAAAGCCAAGAACGTATTGTTACAGTATCTGCCAATACAAGTGACAGAGATATGAGTCTTATTATTAAAGATGTGCAGAACGGACTACAGTCTATACCTGTTCCAGGCGATTTTTCTATGGCACTTACAGGTGAATATGAAGAACAGCAGGAGGCTTTTAGAGAACTTGTAGGTGTATTTATACTTGCCTTACTTTTAGTATATATGGTTATGGTTTCTCTATATGAATCTTTGAGAGATCCGTTTGTGGTTATGTTTTCTATACCTCCTGCAGCTATAGGGGTTGTGTGGTTACTATTTCTAACAGGGACAACCTTTAACATACAATCCTTTATAGGATGTATTATGTTAGGCGGGATTGTTGTCAACAACGCTATAGTTTTAGTTGACCATATAATTCTTTTACGTCGTAGAGACAACTTTCTACTCAAAGACGCTATAGAAGAAGCAGGACGCAGACGTTTAAGACCAATTCTTATGACCTCGTTCACAACCATTCTTGCATTAATACCTATGGCACTTGGTTTTGGAGAAGGTGGCGAGTTTCAGGCGCCTCTTGCAAGAGCAGTTATAGGAGGACTTTTAAGCGCTACTTTTATAACTCTGTTTGTTGTCCCCGTTGTATATTATCTTTTTGAAAGACGTATAGCAAGAAGAGCAGGGGACACAACCGCTTAATTTTCCTGTATTCTCCTCTCCCCCAAGGGTAGAAGACAAAAGCACCGGCAATTCCACACACACTCTCCTCTCCCATTGGGGGAGAGGATGTAAGGTGAGGGGGTCTTTTGCCTTTGTCGTTATATCTTCCGTTTTTCCTCGCCTGTTAACAGCCCCCTCATCCCTGCCCTTCTCCCCCAAGGGTAGAAGGCATATCTTTGGGAATGTCATCCAGAACTTGTTTCAGGATCTTTCACTTAATCCACGTCACAGGAGTACCAGAGAGAGTAAATAACACCACTTACGCCTTTCTTTTTTGCTTTAATAATATCAATATGCTAAAATTCTTATATGAATTTTGACATAGAAAAAACCATACAGTATTGGGTAGAAGGTGCCGACTATGATTTTTCTGTTGCTCAAAGTTTATATGAAAAAGAGAAGTATCCTTACGCTTTGTTTTTTGGACATCTTGCTCTCGAAAAAATCTTAAAAGCAGTTTATGTGAAAAACAGAAAAAAACACGCCCCTTTTACTCATTCCCTACCTCAGTTGGCAGAAAAAACTGGATTAAAATTTCCGAAGAATATTTTAACAAAATTGAGTGAATTTATGGAATTTTATTTTCAATCCAGATACCCTGATGAACAGAAACTTTTTCACAAAAAGTGTACAAAAAAATATACGTTGGAACAATTAAAAGAAATTGAAAGGGTTTTTAAATGGTTAAAAAAGTAAAACCTGTAATAGAAAAATCAATTATTGAAAAAATTAATAAGTTTGTAGAAAGGGTAAAAAAAGAAGGTATAAGAATAGATAAAATTATTCTATATGGTTCTTATGCCTCTACTACTCCTAATAAAGATAGCGATATTGATGTGGCAATAATTTCAAAAGATTTTGGGAAAGATACCGTTGAAGAAGGTATGTTTTTATTTAAGGTGGCAGGAGAGATAGATTCCAGAATTGAACCAGTTCCTCTTTCTGTAAAAGCATACAAAGAGAATACTTGGATACCACTAATATATGAGATACGCACCAAAGGGATTGAGATTGATTTGTGAAAAACTACCTCCCCATCCTCTTTTCTATTAGTTTGTCATTGCGAGCCGTGTTTTGGCGTGGCAATCTCTCTTTTATGCCAAGTTTTTGAGAAACTACTGGTTAAGTGATATAATAAACTTTAAAACTCCTTGCTGACAAAAAACAGCAAAGCAGACAGCAAACAAATAGGGAGAGGTAATTTGTGATTCCAAAAAAACAGATGACCGAAGAAGATATTAAACTTCGATATATCACTCCAGCAATTACAGCAAAATGGAGTTTCAACCATATTACTATGGAAACTAAAATTACCGACGGTAGAATAAACCTTAAAGGTAACTTAGTAAATCGCGAAGACCCCAAAAAAGCCGATTATATTCTATACATAAACCCAAACAACCCTATTGCTATCGTTGAAGCAAAAGACAACAAACATACCGTATCTTACGGGCTACAACAAGCCATAACTTACGCTCAGATGCTTGATGTTCCTTTTGCTTACAGTTCCAACGGTGACGCTTTTTATGAACACGATTTTTTAACAGGAAAAGAACGAGAAATTCCTTTATCCCAATTTCCCTCTCCCTATGAACTAATAGATAGATACTATGCTGCAAAACAACTGACGGACAGAGAAAAAGATATTATCTCTCAGCCATACTACACAAACCCAAACATTTACGCTCCTCGTTACTACCAACGCAACGCAGTCAACCGCACCGTAGATGCCATCGCAAAAGGAGAAGATCGTCTTTTACTGGTTATGGCAACAGGAACAGGTAAAACCTACACAGCATTTCAAATAGTTTATCGGTTACTTAAAAGTGGTATGAAGAAAAAAGTGTTATACCTTGCTGACAGAAACATTCTTGTTGACCAATCTATTCAGCAGGATTTTGCGCCACTTAAAAAGGTGATTCATAAAATTAATTTTGCTAAAGATAACCCAACTACTATAACATCTTACGAGGTCTATTTTTCCCTATATCACCAACTAACCGACCGCAAAGAAGATGAAACTGAGAAAGCTGAATATGAAATTGATAAAGCCGAAGACGAAACTGTAAGACGTTTAACTACCCTATTTCGTAAAGATTTTTTTGACCTTATAATAGTTGATGAGTGCCATAGAGGTTCAGCAAAGAAAGATAGCAACTGGCGTAAAATACTTGACTACTTCTCTTCAGCTACTCAAATCGGTATGACTGCTACCCCTAAGGAAACAAAATATATTTCTAATATAGATTATTTTGGTGGACCAATTTATACATACAGTTTACGGGAAGGTATTGAGGACGGTTTTCTTGCTCCGTTTAGGGTAATCAATATCCGTACCAACATAGGCGAAGGTTGGCGTCCGTATAAAGGACAACTTGATAAAAACGGGCAGGAGATTGAAGATCGCATCTATTCCAACAGCGATTTTGACTACAACATCATACTTGAAGACCGCACAGAAGAGGTAGCAAAAGAGATTACAACGTACCTTAAAAGCGTAGGACGGATGGATAAGACCATTGTTTTCTGTGCTACCGAAGACCACGCTGAACGTATGAGGGTAGCACTGATAAACCTCAATTCCGATATGGTTAAAAAGAACTCCGATTACATTGTTCGTATAACAGGAAGCGACGACTACGGTAAAAGAAAACTGAACCATTTTATTTCGGTTGCACCAAAATACCCTGTAATCGCTACCACCTCAAAACTACTTTCTACTGGAGTTGACTGCAAAATGATTAAGTTGATTGTACTTGACCAGATGATAGGTTCTATGACCGAATTTAAACAGATTATCGGTCGTGGCACCCGTATCCGTGAACAAGACGGAAAAACACACTTTACAGTTATGGATTTCCGTAACGTAACACGCCTGTTTGCAGACCCTGACTGGGACGGACCCATAGAGCAGGACGATTATTATAGTAAAGATAATCCTCCCGGTATTTCTGAAGACGATACTGATATTATTTACGGTGATGAGGTAGCACCCAAAGAAAAACCAATTGTTGATGAAAACGGTTGCCCGGTTGAAATTATAGGCAAGACCGTTTCTATTTATGATACAAACGGCAAACTCTTACGGCAGGAAAACATTGTTGACTACACAAAATCCAACATACTTGGCAGATACGCTTCTTTGGACAATTTTATCCATCAATGGTCTTCTGAGAAGAAGAAAGAAAGCATTAAAAATCTTCTATTGGAACGTGGTATCAACCTTGAAAGTATGAAAGCAGACCAGAACTTATCTGATGTAGATGATTTTGATTTTATCTGCTACGTAGCTTTTGGTAAGAAACCATTGACACGCCAAGAACGTGCAAACAATGTCAAGAAACGTGATTTTTTAAGCAAATATAGCGGTGTTGCTCGTGAGGTTTTAGAAGCGCTACTGGACAAATATATGAATACCGGTATCTATGAGATTGAAAAGACAGAGGTATTAAAACTCTACCCGTTCCAAAAGTTTGGTAACCCCGCAAGGATTACGGACTTCTTTGGAGGTAAAAGCGGGTACCTTCAAGCGGTCAAAGAATTAGAAGGAGAACTATATAAGGCGGTTAATATATGAAAAACCTATCAAATTTTGTCAAAAGACTCCGAGACATTATGCGTAACGACGCTGGTATCAACGGTGATGCACAACGTATAGAACAGATTACCTGGATGCTATTTTTAAAGGTGTACGATTCTAAGGAAGAAGAATGGGAAATAATGGAAGACAACTACCAATCTATTATTCCAGAAGAGTGCCGTTGGAACAACTGGGCAGTAGACGATAAAAGCGGAAACGCTAAAACAGGAGATACTCTGCTACACTTTGTCAATAACACACTCTTTCCTACACTAAAAAAATTAGATGTTACCCCCAACACCCCTATTAAGAAATCTATTGTCAAGACCACCTTCGAAGACGCCAACAACTATATGAAAGACGGAGTTTTACTTCGTCAGGTCATAAACATTATTGACGAACTTGATTTAAGCGACTACCAAGAGAGCCACGCATTTAGCGAGATATACGAATCTATCCTTCGCGAATTACAGAGTGCTGGTTCTTCTGGTGAGTTTTACACACCTCGCGCTGTAACAGAGTTTATGGCAAAAACTATTCAACCTAAAATCGGTGAGAAGATGGCTGATTTTGCTTGCGGTACAGGCGGCTTTATAACAAGTTGGCTTAAAGAACTTGAACCACAGATTAAAACCACAACCGACCGGTCAAAATACTCTAACTCTATTTACGGTATTGAGAAAAAACAGTTCCCGTATATGCTCTGTATCACCAATATGTTGCTACACGGTTTAGATGTGCCAACGATATACCATAACAACTCCCTATTGAGAGACGTGCTGGACTACACAGAAAAAGATAAATTTGACGTTATTCTTATGAACCCGCCTTACGGTGGAAGTGAAAGGGCAGACGTTAAAAACCATTTTCCATCCGACCTTGCCAGCAGCGAAACAGCCGATCTTTTTATGTCAGTAATAATGTACAGATTAAAGAAAAACGGTCGTGCCGCTGTTATCCTTCCAGACGGTTTCTTGTTTGGCACAGATAACGCTAAAATAAATATCAAGAAAAAACTTCTCTCAGAATTTAACTTACACACTATTATCCGTATGCCAAACAGCGTATTTGCTCCATATACATCTATCACCACCAACATCCTATTTTTTGACCATACAAAACCAACTTCAGAAATATGGTTCTACCGTCTGGATATGCCTAAAGGGTACAAGAATTTTTCTAAAACAAAACCTATGAAACTGGAACATTTTAACCCTGTTTTTAAGTGGTGGGAAAATCGGCAGGAGATAAATATTGACGGTTTTGATAAAGCAAAAAAATATAAAGTTGAACAACTTATAGAAGAATTTGGTTACAACCTTGACCTTTGCGGTTATCCCCATATAGAAGAAGAAATCCTTAACCCAATGGATTTGATTCAAAAATATGAGGAGAAACGGGCATCCCTAAATAGAGAGATAGACCTTGTACTTGATGAAATTACCACCATCCTTGGGGGCGAGAAGAAAAAATGACACCACAGGAATTGAAAAACAGTATTTTGCAGATGGCAATAGAAGGTAAACTTGTAGAGCAACGTCTTGATGAAGGCACAGGGGAATATACTCTAAATAAACATGGCTTTGATGTTGCCAACCCTCCTTTTCAGATACCAGACACTTGGAAATGGCAAGTATTGGGAAGTTGCTGTGAAATGTATACTGGAAATAGCATTTCAGCAAGTGAGAAAAAAGCTAAGTATGTTGGACTTACTGACGGATATGATTATATCGCTACAAAAAACATATCTTTTGAGCAGAAAATAGAATACGATAACGGCGTCCGTATTCCTTTCGAAAACTCTTTTAAGCGAGCATATAAAAACTCTATTTTGATGTGTATCGAAGGTGGTAGTGCTGGTAGAAAAATTGGAATTCTTGATAGAGATGTATGTTTTGGCAATAAACTATGTATGTTTCAAGCCCATGGTATACTTAACATTTTTCTATTTTATTATTTGCAAAGTGTCGAGTTTAAAAAACTGTTTTCCGAAAATATGACTGGTATAATTGGTGGTGTTAGTATTAAGAAATTAAAAGAAACGCTCATCCCCTTACCGCCACTTGCAGAGCAGAAACGGATAGTTGCTAAAATTGAAGAACTACTACCTTATATTGATAAATATGAACAGGCATATACCAAACTTGAAACCCTTAACAATAATTTTCCAACCGATATGCAAAAATCCATCCTCCAATATGCCATAGAAGGTAAACTTGTAGAGCAACGTCTTGATGAAGGCACAGGAGAAAAACTATACAAAGAGATACGAACCGAAAAGAGGCGTCTTATCAAAGAAGGTAAAATAAAAAAAGAAAAACCTTTACCCGAAATATCAGAGGAAGAAAAACCGTTTGATATCCCAGAAAGTTGGATGTGGGCAAGGTTAGGGGAGTTGGGTAGATACAAAAAGGGTCCTTTTGGAAGTGCTTTAACAAAAAATATTTTTGTTCCCAAGGGAAATGATGCTGTTAAAGTATATGAACAAAAAAACGCTATTCAAAAAAATTCGGAAATCGGCGAATACTATATTAAAAGAGCTTATTTTGAAAGCAAGATGTCTGGGTTTGAAGTTTACCCAGGTGATATAATTGTTAGCTGTGCTGGCACCATTGGAGAAACCTACGTTTTACCAGAAAATATCGAACAGGGTATTATTAATCAGGCGTTAATGCGTATGCAACTATTTCAGCCGATTTATAAACCATACTTTCTTGTGTTTTTTGATGTTGTCTTAAAACAAGATGCTCGCTCTGCCAGCAAAGGTTCAGCAATTAAAAATATACCACCATTTAAGGTTTTTAAAAATTATCTTTTCCCCTTACCGCCACTTGCAGAGCAGAAACGGATAGTTGCTCAGTTGGAGAAAATTCTGCCTTTATGCGAAAACCTAAAAAAATAACATCTATATTCTCCTCCCCTCAAGGGTAGAAGACAAAAGAGGGCGCATTCCTTTTCTCTACACTTGACTAATACGAAGGTCCGACCTTCGTAAAGAGTTAGATACATACAAGGAAAGGTAGATGTCACGAAGGTCGGACCTTCGTGACCGTAGTCCCTGAGTGAGTAAATAACACCCCATATCGACTGCAAACCCCCGAGGATTGCTCCGCTACCGTTTACTAAATAGCCTTAAGTTCTGCAAACCTCGGGGGTTTGCTTGGGTTTGCTTCATATTCCTTTCAATCCTTTACTTGCAACTTAATCTCATCAGAGTTTGCCTTCAATTCTGGCGCATACATACCGCTTGCTTTTGTAGGTAAAGCACTAAACTTACCTGGAATCTCAGCCCTTATTCTATAACTCAAACTATGAGTTCCACGAGGTAACACACGAGTAAGGAAAGACACCTTCTCATCCCTAAACTCCATATACGCATCCATCTCGTTTCCACCGTAACCGCTCCTTACTTCTACCGGTTCAAAGCCTGCTGGTTTCATATCCTCAAAGATGATATACTCATAGTCATTCTTACTATCTATTTTTAACTCCACCTCTACCAACTCACCACTTTTAAGTGTAGCCAAATCTTTCAACTCTTCCCGTATATATTTTTCTACTTTTTGTTCAAGAACCTGCCCTCTCATACCTTCTGCTTTTATTGTCTTATCTTCTTTCACCAACCGATAGTATTTTCGTTCAACCTTTATTTCAAGCCCAGCTTTCTTTATTGGGTCTTCGAGTGTAAAGTTTGTTAGGTAAGCGTTAAAGTATAGCGGACCTCTTCCTTTTTTAAGAATTTCAAACTTATGTTTTCCAGAAACAACCTCATCTCCTATTAAAACAAGTTTATTATTATAAGTAAATAGGTTATCTTTCTTTATATCAACCTTTCCAACCTCTTTACCAGCAACTTTAATAATAAGGTTCATATCAGGGTCGTCTTCCCCTGTTGCTTTAATATAATCAGAAAACGCCTCTACAACAAGGGCAGTATCTCTTGTGCTGTTCCAATATGTTGCGTGTTTACGGTTATTAAGTAGATATTTAACCAGATAAGGAGGAACTTCTCCTTTAGGGTCTGTTAATACAAGAAGTTTCAGATAATAAGCGTTTGCTTCTATCTCGTTTCCATACCAATACCACCAGTAGTTACCTTCAGGCATTCTCAGGTACGCTGTCTGGTTTTCATTATCAATTACAAGATACTGGTTGATATTTCTAATCAACATATCCCGTTTTTCAATATCCCCTACATTATGTAGAGCCAACCCAAACAACCCTTTACCATAGACACTTAAATTGTTACGGTCTCGGTATAAGAAGTTACGCATATCAATGTTATCAATCTTTTCGTTTACAAGCACCATATATACCAACGCATCAAGGTTATTTGCAGAACCTCTCCATCTAACATTTGTTTTATCTTTTGTATCTTTATTTTTCAGTAGAACAACCTGCTCTTTCTGATAATTATTTAACCATTCCACACCTCTTTCTACTACCCCCGGCACAATACCAACACCGTTTGCCCGAGCAACCTGTAACCCACGAACAACAGTTGCGGTAGTGTGAGGCCAAGATCTTTCTCCCCAACCGCTAAACCAACCCCATCCACCATCAGGGTTTTGCATAGTGGTTAAACGTTCAATCCCTGCTTTAACCATCTGGTTAAGTTGTTCCTCATCAAAAACAGGGTTAGCATCAAACCGTTTCCATTGTTTAGCCCGTTCTTTATCTATACCTATTTCTTGAGCGTTAAGGTTTGTCCGTTTCTCTTCTATATCTTTTAGGTTTAAGCCCATCTGTTTAAGAACTTTTTGGGTAATAACAGAAGGTAAGAACCTGTTAAGGGTGCTTTCTGTAGTTTTGTATGGGTAGTCAGCCATATAAGGTAGAGCGTCAACCATCGCACTTGCAAGAGAAGGGGAGTACCTTACCTCCAACCTTGTCTCTTCAGGGCGTCTTTCTGTTGGCACATAAAACTCAATTCCACCAACTGATTCTTCTGGTCTGATATACCCCGACCAACTCTCTGTCTTTAACATCCCGTGCACATAAACAGGGAAAGATAGTTCCATAGCGTCTGATTCTTCGTTGGTTAGTGCTTTCATTCTTACAACAGCCGTTCCCGGTTGGATAACCTTAAGTCGCCAATCAACCCTTGTTTCGCTGTTACCTTTAATATTAACCTTCTGAGTCATTTTATAACCTTTCATAAGAGATAAACAACCGCCTTCCGTTTCAAGTATAACATCAACTTTTTTTGTTCCTTTAAGGTAATTGTGCACATTTGCTGAAAGAACTACTTCATCTTTTTCTATAAAAAATCTTGGAGATTGTAACCTTATAATAAGGTTTTTTGTTGTAACTATCTCTGATGTTCCTTCGCCTACACGGCTACCTTCACCCATAGCCCATACCCTTGTTTTCCAAGTGGTAAGATTATCTGGCATTTTAACTTCTAACTCTGCTTCTCCGTTATTATCTGTAGTAACAGTAGCAACCCACAAAGCCGTATCTGCAAATTGGCTTCTTACTGACGGCTCAACCAGAGGTGTCTCTTCCTGCGGTTTGCCTAATTTCATTTTAGCATCAAAAGATACCTCACTCATAGGTGCTGCTACTGCGTCTACCTTTGAAAGGTTTCGGCTTAACACTTGTCCTTCTGCCCTTTCTCTCCCCACCACCATACCACCTTTAGCATTAGATAATTCTCCTTTACGTACCCCATCGATTTCAGTCAGATGCCCAAAAACTCCTATATTTAACATAGGTTTATCAGGTATATCGTAACTTCTTTTATTTAGAGATGTTTCAATTGTAGGGTTATGATGTCTTATCCATTTCCAGAAGAACTCCTTTATATCAACAACATTTGTTCCGCCAGATATATATTCAACAGATTTATCATACATAGTTACCACACAACTTCCAGAGTAGGGTTTATCAGAAGCATCTGTTACCTTTAGTTTTATAACCCCTTTTTCACCGGGTTTATACTCTTTGCTTGAGGGCTCAACATATACATTAAGAATTCTGCTTTCTGGGGGTACAACCAACTCTCTCATCTCTTGATATACCTTCCCGTTGCTAACAGTTACCGCTTCAACAAAAAAGTTAGGCATATCCTTTTTTAATACCTCAATCTCTTCTTCGACACTTTTACCTTCCAAAGATAAAATTTTTGGTGGTAGATACACTCCGTTAGAAGGTCTAACAAAGAGAAGCACATAACTGTTGAGACGGTTGGTGTTTATAGCAAGATTAACCTTTTCACCGGGCGAATATTCTGTTTTATCTGGAACCAACTCTATATCTTCAAACCTAAACCCTTCACCTGTAAACCCTTCACCTCTCACACAAAATATATAACCACCTTCAATAGTATGCCCCTTGTTATCTTTAAGAGTATAACTTAAGCGATACTGACCTGCTTGAGACGCTTTCAACTGTTGATAAGTGTTACCTTCAACATTGGTATTCAAGTTCCACTTCATAACCTCTGTTTCTTTTGGTTCACCTTTAGGGTAGGTTACTTTTAATAGACGTAAAACACCTTTACCTTCTACTGGTTTATTATTTAAGGTTCTTGCGCTTACCTCTGCTTTAATAACATCTCCTACCCTGTAATGCCCGCGGTTTGTCCAGAGATACACCTTAAAAGGTTTACGTGCAACCAATATAGTTCCTTGCCCAGTAATAGTTCGACGTGATAGGTCGGTAACCTCAACTGTAATCTCATATCTATGGTCGGTATCTCCCATAAGTTCTTTAGCAGGACTTGTGTCTATCTCAACATTTATTAGTCCGTCTTTACCTATGGGCACCTCTACCTCTGCAACAAGTTCTGGCTGGCTTCTTGGGAAAGGTCTCCACCTGGGTATAGGTCTAAAACACCCCCACTCGTTCCATCTGGGGTACCAAGTATAATCGTACCCTAACCAACCGTACCCTTTACCGTACAACCAGTCCCATCTCAATGGAGGGAACCATTCTGAAGGGTAACTTGTGCGCAACACCTTATATTTTATTTTTCCTTCAGTTACAGGCGCTCCGAAATAGTATTTAGCCTCTATCTTTGCTGTTACCTTTTCTCCCAACATAATCGGTTCAACAGGCGCTGTAACTATAACCTCAAACTCTGGTTTCTTATATTCTTCTACCCTAAATGTTGCATACCCTCTATTGTTAATGTTTACCCTATACACACCGAGAGTAACATCTTTTGCTAAAAGAAATTCTCCATCAATACCCCCAAACTCGTCTGAAGTATACTGCTTTTCAAAGACCTTCTCTCCTTTGGGGTTATCAATACGTACGTTAAAATATTTTCCTGAAAACTCCGATTTTCCTTCTTGGTCATACTTTGCAGTGCCAACCCACCATTTAAACTTTACTACCTGCTCAGGTCTATATACAGGTCTATCGCTCATAAAGTAGTATTTAACCTGATTATATTGGTAATCGTGGTACTTGCTAATCCACATATCTGTAAAACCTAAATAAGCAAACCGTCCACTTTTTGTTGTAGCAGTAACAATCCACTGGTGGTAATTTTCTTGGTCACCAATTTTGGCGAAAACCTGCCCATCTTTATCAGTTAGTTCAGCAAAATGTCTTACATAAATGTCGTATGCCGCTTGACCTGTCTGCCTTCTTTCTTGCCATCGCTGACGGTAGCCAAAAAACTCAAGATTAGCACCTGAAATAGGTTTTCCCGTTTTTGCATCAGCAACAAAATAGTAGACACCATTATCGAGAGGTTTCTTTAAGATAACAGTATCTGATACCCATATAACACTATTGCTTGTGTTCCCGTCTTCCATTTTAGCTGTAAGAAGGTAAGCGCCAGATTTCTGTAATGGGGTTGTTACAGTAATAACCTTATCAAAATGTTTCTCTTTAGGTTGTAGTTTAAGTTCCCAGGATGCAACTTGCTTACCAATATACTCTTTCTGGTTTTTTGTTATTAAACGGTAACCTACATCCTGGATATTCATCTTGTCCCAATCGAGGGTCTTTGGTTTGGATTTAAGATAACTTTTTAAGTCAGCAAGGAGTTTCTGTATATCAACTTCGTAAGCAGTAAAAACAACAGAATGCCCGTTTCTAAACTTATATTCTATAGTTGCACCAGTATCGGCTGACTGAGTTGTTGTTGGTTGAAACTGCCCCCAATTTTTTACAATCTGGTTAAGACGGTTCTCTTTACGTTTATATTGGTCACCATACCTATCAATGCTTTGACGCCAGTAGTCAGCCGCTTTCTCGTATTGCAACCTGTTTTCAAAAATTGTAGCCAACTTATCAAGGGCGTTTCCTGCATGTGTTACATATTTGGCTGATGCAACTTCTTGATAAATTTTTATATAATTATACTCGTCAGGTAGATTAAACCGTTTTATACCTGTAGCAAGCCGAGCAATCGTCTCGTTTTCTTTAAGGGTGTGGACTGCGTAAGGACCACTCTCGTTTTTCTTTGAGTCATCTTCTGAAAACCTAACAAAATACCCTCTATATTCACTCATTGTAGCAACACCAAACTGGTTATGTAGAAAATCTGCCCATTCAGATAAAACACGCCCTTTTAAATCAGGCGAATATTCCATTGCTTGGTTTATACACCATCTATACCTTTCGCCGTCTGTTTCTGCAACCTCCCAACTTTTTGGTATTTTATGGAAAACAGGGCTTCCATCAGGGTTTACAGGTGCACCTCTAAAACCGCCGTATCCGTAGTAACCGTAAAAATAGCCATCCTCATAATCAGGTAAAACATTTAAGTCGGTAAGATATTGTAACCGCCAAGCCTCCTGCCAACCTCTATTAAAAAGTAAGGCTTGAGAAAGAGAAAGGTAAAGACGTCCTAACTGGGAAGAATCTTGTTTTGTCTTTGTCTGGCTTAAACTTTTTTGGATAGCATCAGAGTATAATTGTAACGCTCTTACTCTATCTCTTTCATAAGAATTGACTACTTTTGAAGCCCCTCTATGAGGTCCGCGAACGAATTTACCTGCAATTATAGAACCGTTATGTTCCTGTCCCATATAAAGTTGAGCTGCTTGCTCCAAAAGAAGAAAATTATCCTTATGTATTGATATAACCTTCTCAATAAAATCGTCAAACTCGTTTACTCTGCCAAGTTGATTTAAACATCTAACTGCTTCTCGCATATCATCTGCAACTTTATGTGAATCGTTTTTAGGGTTAAAAGCAAGAGCAGAGAAGACGTCATACGCTTCTTTATAATTGCCACCGCTCATTAAAAGAGAAGCACGCCCTCTATCTTGAAGTTTTTCCTTCTCAGCAGATGCGTTGACTATAAAGAACTTTGAGGCAAACGTACCAACAAAAATTAATATACAGGTGGTAAGGATTTTTAAGTGACGCATATATCCCCCTTTTGTTGAAAGCATAAAGTGAAGTTATATACATTTTATACCAGAATCTATTCTAAAACAAATACAATATACATGCTCTCTATTCACTCGGTGCACGTTTTCTTTTGCCTTCTCCCCCCAATCTGTCATTCCGGAGTTGATCCGGAATCTCGTTTTACTACTTACGTTACGGGGTTAAGTGAGAGGTCCTGAAACAAGTTTAGGAAGGATGACAAAATTGGGCGTTAGGATAGTAAAGTGGGCAGAGAGAAGGCTAATCCGCCTA
>JALNXB010000025.1 GCA_023230585.1 bacterium | reverse complement strand
CCTGCATGTCATTCCGGACTTGATCCGGAATCTCGTTTTGTACTACTTACTTTACGTAGGTTAAGTGAGAGATCCTGAAACAAGTTCAGGATGACAAGTTTGGGCGTTCGGGCGACAAAGTGGGAGGGTAAAAGGTAATTTCCCCCCATTCCGTCTTTGCGAGCCGTCTTTTGGCGTGGTAATTCCCTCGGAGGTACGCGGGACAAGACGTTCCTTCGCAATTGTCGCTTAAAGCATAACCAAGTTTGGCAGAACGATATTATTTTAAAGGAGTGAGATATGGAAAAAAGGTTGAAATTTTTATTTCTGTTGCTAACAATGGGAGTTGTAAGTTTATACGCTGAAAATACTGGTTACCAGGAATGGTTAAAGAAGAAAGAATCACTTATCAAAGATAAGAGTGTAGCAAGGTATTACACATTTGAAGATGTAAAAGATAGTAAAAGTATTGTAAAAGATTTAAGTGGTAACAACGGGGATTTAAAGTTTGTTCCTTACATAAACAGGCAGACAAAAGAAGTCTTTGATGATTTAAAGGTGGTTGAAGGTAGATGGAGCGACAAGAAAGCGGTTCGGCTTGATAGAGGTTGGTACCAAGGGGCTACATTTAATATACAAGACAAACAGTTTTCTGCTGAAGTTTGGTTTCGCAGGCAAGGTTTAGGTAGTATTCTGCCTGCAAGCAAACTAAATAACGGGCATTTAATGTCTGTTTCAGGGTATAGGCAAGGTTGGAGGTTGATTACTTCTTATAACCCTTCTTCTATAACATACGCACTCGGAGGCGAAGGTGGTAGCGGGAAAGCAGGTGCAAGTTTAAGCAAAAGAATAGCCATACAGGATAATATGTGGCAATATATTGCTATCACCTGGGACGGTAAAGAGATGAAGTTGTACCTAAACGGTAAACATATCGCTTCAAACAAGTTTGAAAAAGATTACTTACCTGTAGAAAGACCTGAACTATTCAAGATTGGTTTTTCAGAACTTGGAATAGGTTCCCTTATAACAGATATTGATGAAGTAGTGGTATACAATAGGGTCTTAACAGAAGAAGAGATAGAAGAACGTGGTATGGGTCCTAAAGGGTTATCTGAGAAAGATGTTTTTCAAAAAGCCGACTTTTTTGTAAAAAAAGGTGATTTTCAACAAGCTCGAGCAGAATACGAAAAATTGAAACACCTTCCTAATTATGGTAAAGAACTTTCTCTATTCAATATTGCTGAAAGCTACCGTCTGGAAAAAGATTATAATAACGCACATAAAACCTACAACGAAATAAATTCTTATGAAAAGTTGTCCCACAATTATAAAGTATACGCTCTCTTTAGAGAAGCAGAGGTTTATCTTGAAGAGAAAAATTTTGTAAAAGCAAGAGAGTGTTACGGAAAGATATTAAAAAAAAACACCTCTAACTATCACGGTTTTAAAGCAGAACTCTTAATTGGAGATATGTGGAAGAATGAAAAAAAATATTCTGTAGCAAGAACCATATATACCAACCTTTTTATAAAAGAGGAATCAAGTTCGTTCCCTAACGATGGTAACAGGCTTGATATTCGTAATAGACTTGAAGAAATTGAAGGTCTGGCAGACGGCAAAGAGTTAAAGAGTCCAAGGCAGAAAAGGGTAGAATGGGTTAATAGTCCAAAATATGAGATATACGTTTCTTTAAAAGGGAACGATAACAATCGAGGAACAAAAGATAAACCTTTTGCGACTATCAAACGAGCTCAAGAAGAGGTCCGAAAAATTAAAGAGAAAGGTATACCAGCAGGCGGTATATCAGTCTATTTGAGGGGTGGTAACTATTTTATCACAGACGGTATTGTTTTTGATACCCAAGATTCAGGGGCAGAGTTTTCTCCAATAGTATATAGAGGGTATCAGGGAGAAAAAGTTCGTATTATTGGTGGTAAACAGGTATCAAACTTTAAACCTTTGAAAGACCTTGACATTATAAAACGGTTACCTAAAGAATCAAAAGATAAGGTTTGGGTTGCAGACTTAAAAGAGGCAGGTATTACAGAGTACGGGCAACTGTTGCCCAGAGGATTCCCTGTAGCCAATCAAGGCGCACTTGAACTTATCTTTAATGAAAAGATAATGAAGTTAGCACAATGGCCTAACAATGATTGGGTTAGAGTGGCAGGGTTGGCTAAAGTTGATGGTGTATCTCGAAATGCTGAATTTGGTGAAGGAAAGTTTATCTACTCAGGAGATAGACCTGAAAGATGGAAAGATGAAAAAGATATGTGGGTCAAAGGCTACCTTGGGGTAGTTCAGCCTTATATAATGGTGCATTCACAAATTAAAAGTATAGATACAGAGAAAAAAATAATAGATTTAATGCCAAACACATACCCAAGAGCAAGATGGAAAGAGACAAGAGTTGCAAAAGACCACCCTTATTTTGTCTACAACATATTGAGTGAACTTGATATGCCCGGAGAGTTTTATCTGGACAGAAGTAGCGGAAAACTCTATTTTTATCCTCCTCAAGATATAACAAAAAGCGAGGTTATAGTTACAACTTTAGACAAACCTGTTTTCACTTTTAACAAAACTTCAAATATAGTTTTATATAACATAACTATTGAAGGAACCTGGCAACACGGAATAGTTATTAATGGTGGGAGAAACAACCTTATCGCTGGTAGTGTAATTAGAAATACAGGCCAATGGGCTGTTGTAATAGACGAAGGTTGGGATAACAAGGTTGTTGGTTGCGATATGTACGATATGGGGGAGGGCGGGGTTAACCTTAAACCTTTGGCGGTTAGAGGCGTTATGCCTTTTAGAAAAGAACTTATCCCTGCAAGACATCTGGTAGAAAATAACCATATACACAGGTTTAACAGGTTTTGTGGAGGGTATAGGCAAGGAGTTAGTGTTAACGGTATAGGTCAAATAGTTTCCCATAACGTAATACATGATAGCCCTCACCAAATGATATATTTTAATGCTAATGACCATATCATAGAATTTAATGAACTGCACGACGGTCCTTACGAAGGAAGAGAGATAGGTGCAATGTATATTTACGGAGAACCCTGGTATTTAATGAGCCGAGGCACAGTTACGCGTAACAACTTTTTTCATCATATATCCACCCATTCATCTCCCAACCTTACCCATGGTCTTAACGCTATACACGTTGATGCTATGAACGCCGGCTTGGTTTTTGTTGATAACATTTTTTATAGAGTACCTACTGGAATATCAAGTACCTACCCAGGAAACTATATAACCAACAATATGTTTATAGATATTGAAGGTAGAGGTGTTGGGCAAGGCGATAGGTCTAATATATTCTGTAATAATCAGGATATAGATGGAGGTCCAAATTTAAGAATGATGAGCGGAATGTCTCAACGGCTTCAAGAATTAAGGTATAAACAACCGCCTTGGAGTTATAGGTACCCACCATTAATTAATATGTTGGAGAGAGAACCTTCAAGTTGGGGTAGTATTCAAGGTAGCGTAATAGAACGGAATTTTAATACTGGAGGTGCTTTCATCTCTTTTGGAAGGGGAACCCAAGCATCTACCCATTTTAAGAATAATTGGGATGGTCAGGAACCTCTATTTATGGATAAAGAAAATATGGATTTTCGGTTAAGACCGGGTGCACCTATATACGGGCTTACAGGTTATGAACCTATCAATATAAGTAGTATAGGAGTTTATAAAGACCAACTTAGGGCAAGTTGGCCTATAAATAGAACAAAAGAAGATATAGGTAAATATTATAAATCAGATTGGTCTCCTCTTGGAGAAATGAAAGCAACTATGAGTGTTGTAAAAAGGAAAAGCCCTGCTCTTACTTATACCATACCAAAAAGAAAATTACCTGTTACGATAGACGGAAATTTGAATAAAGAAGAATGGTCTGGGTTAGATAAAAAAACGTCAATGGTGATAGAAAAATATTATACAGGTGATGATGCAAAAAAAGGTGCAAAAAGTTTTGTCTGGATGCAGTATGATAAAGATTATCTGTATGTAGGTATTATTAATGAACCAGACCCATGGATGGATGGTATGCGTGAGTCCTTAAAACGACATCTACCAGTAGTGGAGATTTCATTAGAAAGTCAGATTGGTTCCCATAGTAGAGGTTGGTGGCTTGAAGATATGCCAACAGGTCCAATATATGTTTTATGGGGCAAATTTGATGGTAAAGCAGAGGTTAAAAACAATTTCGGTATGCCCTTTAAATCTGTGAACGAGTTGGAAAAAAGTATAGAATTTAAGGTAAAAATAACCGATAATTCCACCCAAGCGTGGCAGGCAGAGATGAAGATACCTTTCAATAAGATAGGTATAGACCCTTCAGAGGTAGATAAACTTGCATTTAACATAGGAACAAACAAAAGAACTGGCTGGTTTGTCTGGATACCAACAGGGGCTTCTGTATGGCGGCTTGAAAATGCTGGGTTTATCCAATTTAAAAAATAATAAATAAATTTAATTCTTCTTTTGCTTTTATTTCCCAGTACATTCGCAAAGACGGAATGGGGGGTAGTATTGTCTTCTGCCCGCCACAATTTACCATCCTGAACTTGTTTCAGGATCTCTAACCTAATCCACGTAAAAGGGGTAGTAAAAACGAGATTCCGGACCAAGTCCGGAATGACAACCAGGGACAATCTCCCCTCTGGGGGAGAGGATGTAAGGTGAGGGGGGCTTTTTGTTTTATGCCTTTTCTTTCTCTGGGTGGGGTTTTGTTTAAGGGTTGGGGTTTAAATACCTGTGAGCGTTATACGAACTTCGAACATAGGTTCCGCTTTCTATATGTTTAAACCCCATCTCTTTACCTTTAGAGGCAAAAAAAAGGAACTCATCATCAGTAAGGTACCTTACTGTTTCCCAACTAGTTTTTTGGGGTGCAAGGTATTGTCCAATACTTAAAAAATCACATCCTGTAGAAACTATATCTTCCATTACATTAAGAACCTCTTCTCTCTTTTCTCCAAGTCCAAGCATAATCCCTGATTTTGTTAGTTGAGAATTATCTATGTTTTTAACTTTCTCAAGGACATATAAAGACCTCCTATAATCCGCTTTACTTCTTATGTAAGGGTATAGAGAAGGGACAGTTTCTATATTGTGAGCAAATACATCAGGTCTTCTTTCAACAACAGTTTTTATAGCACTTTCTTTACCCATAAAATCTGGAACAAGGGTCTCTATCTTTTTGTTGTCAAAATGTTCTTTAAATACCCTAATAAGGTCAGCAAACAACCCAGCACCACCATCGCCAAGGTCGTCTCTGGTAACACTTGTTATCACAACATAATCTATTTTAAGTTCATCAACTGCTTTAATAACTCTTAAAGGTTCTTTGTAATCGACAGGGATAGGTACCCCTTTTTTTATGTTACAGAAAGCGCAGTTTCTTGTACATATATCTCCAAGTATCAGAAAAGTGGCAGTCTTATTTTTAAAACATTCACCTATATTAGGGCATCTGCTCTCTTCGCATACTGAATGGAGGTTAAACTTTCTTAAAACATTTTTTGTGGTTACTGTATCAGAGAATTTTATTTTTTTTTTAATAAATTTTGTAGAAGTGTTCATATTCTATTCTCTTCTGTTTACTATCTCAAGGTGGGTTTTTATAAGCAGGTTTTCTTCTTCAGAAAAATCTTTCTCTTCCAATACTGCCTTAAAGACAGATACAAAACTCTCTTTCATCACTCCTGCGAACTCTTCAAAAGGAATTTCTCTTCCTAAAACCTCTCTGAGAGACGTTGAATTTGTTTTCGCAAGTGCAAGAGGCTCTTTAACGTACTTGCTTACCAATGGCATATCCAGAGTTATGGGTATTGAACCGTGTTGCATAATAACTTTCTTTTTTCTTCTTTGAGCGTTACCTCCAATCTTCTTCCCTCCGATAAGTATGTCGTAATCTTCAAAAGAGGAAAAACAGAATGTAGATTTAACCTTCTCTCTATTAGGGTTTTCAATCGCAAAATAAGGGTTAAGCCCAAACCTTCTGTATGTTTCCAGTATAAACTCACATAAGAGTTTGTATGCGTCTTTAACTGAATTTACCGGTCCGATATCTTCTTCTGAACAGGCAATAGAATATGTTACTTCATCACCGTGGAAGATTATCCCGCCTCCTGTAACTCGTTTTACAAAGGGAATGCCATCTTTTTCACATCTGTCAACATAAAGAACAGAAGCAGGGTTTTGCGAATACCCAAGACTAAATCCGTGGGGTTGCCATCCGTAGATCCTAAATATAGGAACGCAAGAATATATATGCATTTCAAGTAGGGCTTCGTCTATAGCCATATTTAGAGCAGGGGGCTTGCTTCCTGAATAGATAAAGCGCCATCTTTTCATTGTTAGGGGGTCCATCTTAAATTAAGGTCTTTGGCAGCCTTTACTTCATCTGGTTTTTGGACAGGGGCGTTGTTGGGCATATCTTTAAAGATTTCAGGACTCTTTTCTACCAGTTCTGCTGCTTCCTTCATTACTTGAATAAAGTTATCGAGGGTCTCTCTATTTTCTGTTTCGGTAGGTTCTATCATAATAGCCTCTTTAACTATTAAAGGAAAGTATGTGGTTGGTGGATGAATATTTTTATTTATAAGAAATTTTGCTATATCCAGAGCGCTAACACCTTTTTCTTTCTGTTTTGAGGCAGAAAAAACACATTCGTGCATACATATTCTGTCATAAGGTAGTAGAAAATGGTCTTTAAGTTTAGTCATAACATAATTGGCGTTCAAAACTGCTTTCTCTGAAGCATCTATAAGCCCTGCTTTCCCCAGCATAAGTATATATGCGTACGCTTTTACTATTACTCCAAAATTTCCGTAGAAAGGCGCTATATAACCTATAGACTCAGGATAGTTGTAGTCAAGACAAAAGGTCCCATCTGCTCGTTTAACTACTTTTGATATAGGCAAAAACTTTGCAAGGTGTTCTTTTACTCCTACTGGTCCTGCTCCCGGTCCGCCTCCACCGTGTGGTGTTGCAAATGTTTTATGAAGGTTTAAATGGACTATATCAAAACCAGCATCTCCTGGTTTTAGTTTCCCCATAATAGCGTTTAAGTTTGCACCATCATAATACATTAGAGCATCGACTTCGTGCGCAAGGTCACAAATCTCTTTTATATTAGTATTAAAAATTCCAAGTGTATTAGGGCAGGTGAGCATAACCCCTGCGACTTCATCGTTTAATTGTTTTTTATATTCGCTTATATCCATTACACCATTTTTATCAGACGGTATAACAATAACATCGTAACCGGCAATAGCTGCACTTGCAGGGTTTGTTCCGTGTGAAGAATCTGGCACAAGTATATATTTTTTATGATTGTTTTTACTCTTATGGTAAGCAGCTGTAATCATTACGCCTGTTAATTCTCCATGCGCTCCAGCAAGAGGTTGCATAGTGAAAGCGTCCATACCTGTTATTTCGTTTAAAAGTTTCTCCATTCGGTAAAGTAGTTCAAGGCACCCTTGAGCAAGGATTCCTCCACCCATCAATTGTGGAAGTAGTGGGTGTGCTTCTTCAAACCCTTTAAATTTTACGGCTTTTTCTGTAAATTTAGGGTTATACTTCATTGTGCAGGAGCCGAGAGGATAAAAATTTGTATCTACACAAAAATTCATATTAGCCAACCTTGAAAAATGTCTTACTACATCAAGTTCTGATACTTCGGGCAGATTTATCTCACTCTTCCGTTTTAGGTTATCAGGTAGTTTCGCAGTTGCAGGAACATCTTTTTTTTGTACCTTAAATCCTTCTCTACCAGGTTGACTTTTTTCAAATATTAATCGCATAATACTGCCTCCAAACTTTCTGCAAATTTTACAATCTCTTCTTTTGTTCTTTGCTCTGTTACAGCAACAAGTAGATGGTTATCCATACCTTTATAAAATCTGCCGAGAGGAAGTCCAGGTATATACCCTTTATCAATCATTTTGTGCACAACCTCGTCTGCATTTTGAGATAACAGCACCGTAAATTCATTAAAGAAAGGCGGTTCACCTACTTTTATAACTCCTGGTATTTTTTCAAGCAGGTCCCTTGTAAAAGCTGCTTTATCAAGATTTATTAGTGATAACTCTTTAATACCTTTTTTACCAATGAGAGATAGATATATAACAGCTCTAAGAGCACAGAGAGCTTCGTTTGAGCATATATTAGAAGTAGCTTTTTCTCTCCTTATATGTTGTTCTCTTGCTTGGAGGGTCATAACAAAACTATCTCTACCTTTTTTATCAACAGTTTTACCTATAATTCTTCCCGGAATTTTTCTTACCAATTCTTTTTTTGTTGCCATAAAACCTAAGTAAGGACCACCAAAAGAGAGAGGTATACCCAAACTTTGTCCTTCGCCAACAGTTATGTCAGCACCCATTTCGCCTGGCGTTTTCAAAACACCTAACGAGATAGGGTATACAGACAAAATAACAAGAATACCTTTTTTATGTGCCTCTTCAACTATATCAGAAAAATCGTCAATACAACCAAAAAAGTTAGGGTTTTGTAGCACTATGGCTGAGGTTTCATTATCGAGGTGTTTGAAAATATTCTCTCTATCGACCCGCAGGTTCTTTACAGGTATTTTTACCATATCAAGAGATAGGTTGGACGTATAACATTTTAACATAGTCCAATATATTATGTTTACGCCAGCATCAACAAGAATTTTCTTTCTACCGTTGGTTCTAACAGCAGTCATACAAGCTTCATAAAGAGCTGTTCCGCCATCGTACAAAGAAGCGTTGGCAACGTCCATATCTGTTAAATTACATATAGAACTCTGATACTCATATATTGCCTGTAACCAGCCTTGGGAAGCCTCTGGTTGGTAAGGTGTGTAAGCAGTATAAAACTCAGGCAGAGAACTCAGTGAATCAACAGCTGCTGGTATGTAGTGGCTATAAAACCCAGCGCCTATAAAATTTACAAGCGATACAGAGTTTCTATCTGCGAGTTTTTGTAAATGTCTTAACACTTCAAATTCAGATTTTCCTTCTGGGATATCAAAAGAAGTAGGTTTCAAATTTTCTGGTATATCAGAGAAAAGTTCTTCAATGGAATTAACTCCAATCTCTGATAACATTTTTTTTAATTCTTCGTTTGTGTGGGGCGTAAAACTCATTTTATACCAATCCTTTTATATAAATGCTTTAACTATATTAAAGGCTCTTAATATACTCTTCGTACTCTTGTGGGTTCATAAGATTTTTGATTTCAGATTCAGCGTCTTTAACTTCTATTCTTACAAGCCATCCCTCCTCGTAAGGAGAATTGTTTATAATTTCAGGAGCATCTACCACCTGAGCATTAATAGAAGTTGCTTTACCTGAAATAGGAGAATAGATATCAGAAGCTGCCTTGACCGATTCAACGGTACCTATTTTTGCAAACTGTGCAACCTCTTCTCCTGGTGAAATAAATTCTACAAAGGTTATATCTCCAAGAGTATCTTGAGCGTAATTTGTTATACCAACGGTTGCAGTATTACCTTCAATTTTTACCCATTCGTGCTCTTTTGTATAAAGCAGGTCCTTTTTTACTTCCATTGCTTTCTCCTAATTACGTAAATTTTCTATTTTAATCTGTTATAAGATGCTTTTATTCTAATATTTTTTTATTGTTTAGTCAAAAAAAACGCAAGTTTTGGTTAAGTCTTTTATCTTTTTATTTTGCTTTTATAGCAAGCAATCTAACTATATCACCTGCTTTTTTTATAAAATCTGTTACGTTTTCAAGGTTATCAATAATTTCATAAATCAATATTAACAATTGAGGTGGAAGGTCTGTTTTTATCAACTCTTTTATCAGGTCTCTTCTTTTTGTGTCTCCCTCTTTTTCAAGCATCTCAATCCCTGCACATTCTATAAGGATTTTATCTCCGTTACTTTCTACAAGATAATTGATAGCTTTTTTCAACTTTTCACCTGCTTTGACAGCAATAATGCTACTTTCAAGCAATAACCTGTCGAGGTTTTCAGAAAGTTCTTTATCAAAAAACTCCAGTAATCTCACAACCCCCTTAGCGCTATCCGCTATATCGTTCAAAGATTCGTTTAACAAAACCAAATCTTCTCTATCTGGTGGGAGTAGCATTGCTTTTGAAAGAGTATCCATAATCTCTTTCTTTATTTCATCACCACTTCTTTCTGCATTTTTTGCTTTTTCTATATGCGCTTTTTTTGAAACCATATCATTTTGAGTAAAAGATTCAATGGCATCTTTCATACTTACTATACATTCTAAAGATTTTTCTACATGTTTTAACGCAAGAGCTAAAATATCATCTTCACCTCTACTTCCCAGCCACGCAAAAATATTTCTTGTTCTGTCCATATTGCCTCCTATGTTACTTCAAAAACAGAATAATTATTGTTAAGACGTAAGTTATTACTCCAGAAATTACAGGGGTTAAAGCCCAAGTGATAACCATCTCTTTTGCTAACTGCAGGTTTATTGTCTTTATTCCTCTAACAAAACCCACTCCCCACATAGCCCCAATAGCAGCATGAGAGGTAGAGACTGGAATACCAAAAGAAGTGTATATATGCATATTTATAGCCGATGCAACCCCAATAGCAATAGTCATTACAGGGGTAAGATTCATTATTTTGAAACCAACTGTATCTATTACTCTATAACCCCAAGTTACAACACCCAATATAATAGCTATAGCACCAATTGAGGCAGCGCTAACAGTTGAAAAACCTTGAGTACCATAAAGAATACCTGTAGCGTTGGCTACATCGTTTGCGCCCCACATAAATGCAAGATAAGCGCTTGTAACATAAACAAAAAAATATATAATAGCCCTCCTGCGTCTCCTTATAAATCTTATACTAAATAAAAACCTAAAAAGAAGGTAAAAAATTATTGCCAATATGTAAGAAGTTATAGGAGTTATAATCCAGCAGATAGCAATATTAGATATTTTGTCCCAATGTATGGCTGTATTTAAGGCAAGTCCACCTCCAGCAACAGAACCAACAATAGCGTGAGAGATGGAGACAGGGAATTTTCTGTATGTTGCTAATGTAGTCCAAAAGGCAGCACTAAACAAAATTGTTAGAGCTATAACATTCTTTTTATCTCCCCCAAGAGAATCTAAATCAATTACACCTTTACCGATAGTGGTAATAACGTGGTCACCAAAAAACACTGCCCCTAAAAAACTAAAAACACATATTATAATAATACCTGTACGCATACTCAAATGTCTTGAGCCGATATTTGCACCAATACAGTTCGCTGCGTTGTTAGCACCCATCGACCAACCCATATATATAGCCGCAATTATGATTAGTGTTGTTAACATATTTATATCCTATTAAGTTATTTTAAAAAAAATTGTTATATTTAACGCAGATATTATAAACTATTTATATAAATTAATAAATAAATAAATTATGTTACTTAAAAGGTTGTGCCAAAAAAACAATGCTTATAAAGATAAAGGGGCAAAAAAGTATGTGGTGTTTACTCACTCTGGTACTACGGTGCATACACCTTCTACGCCACAATCGGGCACTCTGAGAACTCACCCTTCTGCATAACAAGCATCTCCGAAGGGCTTAACAGGCTCAGAGTAGAAGAAAAAAGGGCTAAACCTTTTGTTAACAGCCCCCCATTCCGTCTTTGCGAGTGTTTCGTAACGTGGCAATCTCGCCGAAGGCGGAAAAGGAATGGGGGTAAACAATAGTGTATAGGATAAAGACGAGGATTGCCGCAGTCACACAAAGCGTTCCTTATAACTATCGCTTAAAGCATAGCCAAGTTTGGCAGAAGCACTTAAAAATTGGAGGTGTTATTATGAAAATAGGAATACAATTATATTCTGTGTTAAGTGATTTTAAAAAAGATAATATAGCAACACTTGAAACTATTGCAGATATGGGGTATCAAGGTATTGAATTTGCGTTTACTTTTGGGAACTTACCGCCAGAAGAACTTGCAGATTTGTTGGTTAAAACTAAAATGGAGACAGTTGGGTTTTATTCTTTAACTTTAGAGGAGGTCTTAAACCCTTCAAACGACATTTATATTTATTCAAAAAAACTTAGCAACCCTTATATCATTGTTGGTTCGTCGAGTTTATTGAAAGATTGGAGTTTAACGATAGAAAAAACTAAAGAGGCGGGAGTTATTGTTCAAAATGCAGGTATGAAACTTTTATACCATAACCATACCGAAGAAATTATGCCTTTAGAAGAAGGCGGTAAACCTGCATTGTCTATACTTGCAGAAAAAACAGACCCAGAGGAAGTAATGTTGGAACTTGATACCCATTTTCTTTCAAAAGTTGGCGAAAACCCTATTGAATGGCTCGATAAATATAAAGGTAGAGTGCCGTTGCTCCATTTAAAAGATATAAAAGCAGACGGTTCTGTAGCGGAAGTTGGCGAAGGGGTGCTTGATATGTCTGCAATATGTAAAAAGGCAAAAGAGGTTGGTGTTAAATGGTTGGTTGTGGAGTTTCACGAAATTACCGAAAGGACGCCCTTTGAAAGTGCTTTGTTGAGTATAAAAAACCTTCGTAAATTAAATGTATAAAATTAATTTAAAACATTATACTTAATAAAAAAATTTGCCACTATTATAATAGTAACAAATTTGACAATTCGGCTTAATAAATGATAAAGTTTTCAGGTAAAATTGAACTCAAAAGTTACCTGTTCTGTCCTGTATTTCTCCATTGTAAAAGAAATGTGGAAAGATTTTGTAGGTATGCTTTTAAAAGGAAAACAGGATTTATTTAATATCGCTTATATTGGCTCATTATTTTGAAGTAACAACAGAATTTTTACATACAAGGAGCAAAACATAATGAATAAAAGAGCTTTTATACTGATTTTTGATATGCTTGCTGGCCATTGGAATGAAGATGTGATAGTCCCTTCTACCCAACTCCCTCCACCCAATGTTATGGGTTACGTAAAAAATAATCAACTTCCTGCTTTTAAAGAATCCATCCAAGAAGGACTTTTTGTAAACGCTTGGAATAAAGGGATCTGTTGTACCTCTTATGGGCAGAAGTATCTTGCTTCTGGAACCTACGATATACAGGTTGAACCGGCGACTACCCCTTATGTTAAACTGGCAAAAGGTATGGAGTCTGAGACTATACTATACGCTTGCAAAAAAAAATATCCTGAAGGAAAAATTGCGTCTTTTGGTTCGGATGCGTGGATGCAAAGTGGTTGGTGGAAAGCGCCAGATGCAACTTATGGTTGGGGTTCATATTTTTCCGATATGCTTACTGCTCAGACTTCTTTTAAATGGATGCTTTCAAACCCTGATTGGAAAATGCTTCTCCTTTACCTTGCTCAATATGATATGACAGGTAATTGCCCTGTTTATATGAAAAATGGAAGTAAATGGAAGGACAAACACCACTCTATTATATATATAGATAAGATTCTTTGGCTTGTAAAAGAATTTCTTAAAGAAAACGGGTGGTGGGAAGATTCATACCTTTTTATTGGTTCAGACCACGGGTGTCATTATGGGTGCGAGGTTTCTGTTGAAGAAGGAAGAAAGCGAGGTATCCCAGAAGAAGAGTTGATAAACTATTGTAGCAACCACCAGGCGCCCTATGAATGTCGGCAATGGGATTTCAACCTAAACAAGGCATCTGAAACAGTATCTAATTGTGCTCAAAGAATAACTTTCATAATAGATGGTGGAGCGTTAAGGCAGGATTTGAGAAACAGAAAGATTCCTTACGCTGAAATAATAGATTTTGCACCTACTATTGCAAAATTTATGGATATACAATTTTCATCTTGTGGTAACCCCGTTACCTAAAGTTACATAAATAGACACTTTTAAAACTTGCGTTTTGGTTCTTAATGATGGTATAATAAGTCAATGTTTGATACTATTACAAGGTTGCAAGAGTTGCATAAAGAACTAAAGCCAAGAATAATTGTTAGATTAAAAGAGTTTAAAGAAAACAATACCATAGAGAAAGTGCAGAAAGAACTCTTTTTTTGCCTTCTTACCCCTCAATGTAAAGCACGGGTTTGCTGGAGTAATGTTGAGAACCTTTATTCTAATAGAATACTTTTAGATGGTTCAGTGGAAGATATAGCACAAAACCTCTCTGGCATAAGGTTTAGAAATAATAAGTCAAGGTATATTGTTGAAGCAAGAAAGGTTTTTAAAGATAATAAATTTTTTAACCTACTTTTTGAAGAGAAAGATTCGTTGCTTTTACGAGAATATATAGTTAAAAATATAAAAGGTATTGGGTATAAAGAAGCAAGCCATTTTCTTAGAAATATAGGTAAAGGCGAAGAACTGGCTATACTTGATAGACACATTTTAAGAGGACTTAATATGGTGGGAACTATTAAAGAAATCCCAAAGAGTCTCTCTTATAAAAAATATATATCAATTGAAAATAAGTTTAAAAAGTTTGCGTTTAAAGAAGTTCAGATACCTGTGGACCATCTTGATTTTGTGTTCTGGTATTTTTTTAATGGAGAGATTTTTAAATGATAATAAATAATATTGCTCAGTTGCTTGAAACTAAAAATATACAGGCGTCATATCATCGAATAAAGATATTAGAATATCTTGTTAATAATAGAATTCATCCTACTGTTGATAATATATATTCTGCACTTGTAAAAGGAATTCCTACCTTATCAAAGACCACTGTTTATAATACAGTGAAACTATTTGTTTCTAAAAAACTGGTTATGCAGGTTACAGTTGAAGATAACGAAGCAAGATACGATTATTCGGAAACTCCTCATTTTCATTTTAAATGTAAAAAATGCGAAAAACTCTACGATATTTTTCAAGAGTCGGATCTGTTAAAAAGCAACGAGATAGATGGGCATCGTATTGAAGAATATCATATAGATTTTAAAGGTATATGCAGTTTTTGCACAACAAAAGGAGAAATGGCAAATGGATAAATATGAATGCAAAGTATGTGGGTATATTTACGACCCAGAAAAAGGCGACCCTGAAGCAGATATTAAACCAGGAACATCTTTTGATGACCTTCCAGAAGATTGGGTTTGCCCTGAATGCGGGGTTGGAAAAGACCAGTTTGAAAAGGTTGAATAAAAAGTTTGGAGGGAAGAATGATAATTAAAGAGATTAAGAAAGATATGTATGGGTTTGTGTTGCATGATTGGTCAAGAAAACTGTTTGATGAACTTATACCGTTGCCTGATGGAACTACGTATAACTCCTATTTTATTAAAGATAACAAAAGTGTTCTAATCGATACAGCCGACCCAACCAAGACAGAAGAACTTTTTGCTATTCTAAAAGAGATAGATGTTGCCAACATTGACTATATTGTTTCTAACCATTCCGAACAAGACCATTCGGGAAGTATACCGGCTTTACTCTCGGCATTTCCTAATGCAAAGGTTGTAACTAGCGAAAAAGGGGCAGGGTTTTTGAAGTCTATGTTGCTTGTTCCTCAAGAGAAAATAATGACTGTAGCAGACGGCGAAGAGTTGTCATTAGGGGCAAGAACCCTTAAATTTTTGCATACGCCTTGGGTCCATTGGCCTGAAACAATTGTTACTTTTTGCCCTGAAGAAAAAACTCTTTTCCCTTGTGATTTTTTTGGTTCTCATCTTGCGTCAAGCGATTTTTATGCCCGTTGCGATGAGAAGCAATACATATCTTCAAAGAGGTATTATGCAGAAATTATGATGCCTTTTAGGAACAATATAAGCAGACATCTTGGATTGATTGAAGATTTGTCAATTGATATTATAGCGCCAAGCCACGGTCCCGTATACAATAACCCTTCTTTTATAATAGACGCTTATAAAGATTGGGTTTCTGATAAAGTAAAAAACCAGGTAGTTTTACCTTATGTTTCAATGCATGGAAGTGTTGCAAAAATGACAGAGTTTTTTGTTGATGAACTTATTAAAAGAGGAGTAGAAGTTAAGCCGTTCAATCTTACATCTGTTGATATTGGCGAATTGGCTATGTCCCTTGTTGACGCAGCGACGTTGGTGCTTGGTTCTCCAATGGTTCTTGCAGGACCTCATCCTGTTGCACTTTACGCTGCATATCTTTTTAAAATTTTAAGACCTAAAACAAGGTTTGCTTCTGTGATAGGTTCTTTTGGTTGGGGCGGGAATATGTTAAAGGTGATAACAGATATGTTACCAACTCAAGGGTTAGAGGTTATAGAACCTGTAATGGCAAAAGGGTACCCTAAAGAAGAAGATTTTGTGAAACTTCAAAATTTAGCTGAAGAGATTCAGAAAAGACATAAAGAGTTAATTTGAAACGAAGGGGTCAACAGGCTCAGGGTAAGGGAACAAAAGACTTGAACCTTTTGCTAACAGCCCCCCATTCCGTCTTTTGTAGTTAGTTTTGCGAGGTTTATCCCTCAGGCATACTCGGGACAAGACGGGTTTGCAACTACCGCTTAAAGTATAGCCAAATTTGGCAGAACGGAAACGACATATAGGAGGTTATCATGAGTATTTTCTTTGATATAAGCGAAATATTACAATTTGCTATACGAATAGAAGAAAATGGTGAAAAGTTTTATAGGAAAATATCTGCAAAGGTCGATTCAAAAGAAGAGAAAGAGTTTTTTCTACTTCTTGCCGATGAAGAGATTAAACATAAAAAAATATTTACTGATATGGCAGAGAGTGTTCAAAAATACCAACCTCCTGAAACCTATCCAGGCGAGTACTTTCAATATTTAAGGTCTTACGCTGACAACCTTGTTTTTCCTGCCGAATTGGAAAAGGAGATGGTTTGTGAAGACGATATGGATTGTATAATAGATTTTGCTATAAAAAGAGAACTTGATTCAATAATGTATTATCTTGAAGTAAAAGACCTTGTTAAGGAGACTCAACATAAAGTGTTAGACGATATTATTAGAGAAGAGAGAGACCATTTTATTAGATTATCAAGGTTTAAAAAACAATATAAGTTGAATAAGAAGTTTTAATTAAAAATTTGATAAGTTATAGTGAACATTGTTTAATTTGTAGAAAAATGTGCAATTCCCACTACTCGCCTCTCCTCTTGGGGGAGAGGATGCAAGGTGAGGAAGGCTTTTTGCCGTCATTCTAACAAAAAATATGACGGAGTTTACCAAGTATTTGCAAGGTTTGTAATACTAAAATTTTTTAATTCTAGTAGGTCTATTCTTTATAAAAGGAGGTAAAAAATATGAAAGAATTATTTCAAAGTGGGGACTGGGCAAAAGAAAAACATATTCCAGTTATTGAGATTTTGAGTGCTGATAAAGATAAGGGCGTTACTTTTAAGGTGAGCGTTGGGAAAGAGATTTCTCATCCAAACACAACTGCTCATCATATTGCTTGGATAGATGTGTATTTTAAACCGGAAGGAGGTAAGTTTCCGTATCAGGTAGGCAAATGTGAATTTTCTTCTCACGGCGCTTCCGTTGACGGAGCAGATACAAGCGGTGTTTATACAGAAGTTGAAGCTGTCTTAACTTTCAAAGCAAAAAGTAGTGGCACTATATACGCTTCTTCCTACTGCAACATACATGGTTTGTGGGAAGGTATGAAAGAAGTGAAAATATAATCATTTAAGATAAGTAAGAATATACTTGAGATACAAATATGGAACAGATTAAAGTTGTAGGAATATTGGGTAGCCCACGTAAAGGTGGTAACAGCGATATCCTTCTTGATATATGCTTAAAGGCAGCAGAAGAGGGCGGTGCAAACGTTAAGAAGTTTGTATTAAATAGTATGAAGTTTAGACCTTGCCAAGAATGTGCGGTTATTACAAAAGACGGAAAATGTAAAATACAAGATGAAATGCAGGATATTTTCCCAGTTATTGAGCAGGCGGACGTAGTGGTTGTTGCTTCTCCAATATTTTTTGGAAGCGTTTCTGCTCAAACAAAAATGATGATAGATAGATTCCAATGCCAATGGCTTGGCATCAATTTCTTTAACTCTTACAAGAACCTAAAAAGAAAGAAGGGAGTTTTTTTGTCAGTTCAAGGGGCAAACAGGCAGGATTTTTTTGATAATGCAAAAGCAATAATTAAAAACTTTTTTGTTACGATAGGTGCTTCCTATAAACACGAACTTTTATGCCCTTTGGTAGATGATAAAGGTGATATACACAAATATCCTGAATGTTTAAATAGAGCCGAGGAGATAGGACGCTTACTTTTACAAAGTGATAAAAAAAAGTAAAAACCTTTCTCCATTCCGTCTTTTGTAGTTAGTCTTGCGAGTTTTATCCCTCGGAGGTACTCGTGATAGTAAATCTCTCAGGGGTTTGCAGAGAGGTTAATGGGATGAGGTTTATCCACCGAAGCCAACCTACGCTACAATACAAGCTTCGGCAGGTATACCTTGGCGTAGGTGGAGGAGGGGTAGTTGGCAGGCTAAAAAAATGAATAGCAGAGCGTTAAAAGGCGGAGACTCCCTCTTATATGTCATTCCGGACTTGATCTGGAATCTCGTTTTTGCAAGTGATGAAGGTGGGTACTCGGGACAAGATTCGCTGTTAGGCGCAAAAGTGATGGGAAAAACATATTAAATATGGAGAAAAAAATGAAAACAGAAAAAAAAATCAAAATATATGCTACTGCAACCTGTCCATATTGTAAAATGGCTAAATCCTATTTAGATGAGAATAAGTTATCTTACGAATATTTTGATGTGGGAGCGTCTCCAGAAAAAAGAAAAGAGATGGTAGAAAAATCTGAACAGATGGGAGTTCCAGTAATAGATATAGATGGTAAAATAATTGTAGGTTTTGATAAAACGGCTATAAAAGAGGCTCTCGAAAAATAATGTACGAAACTATAATAGTAGGCGGAGGTCCTGCAGGTATTACTGCAGGGATTTATCTTGCACGTAAAAAGATAAATTTTCTTATGGTGACTTTGGATATTGGTGGTCAAACACTTAAAAGTGGTGGTATTGAAAATTATTTGGGGCACCAGTATATTACAGGTCCTGAACTTGCAGAAAAATTTGCACAACATCTTAGAGAGTTTAGTATAGATTTAAAAGAAGGCGAAAAGGTTGAAAAAATTGAAAAAAATGATGACGCTTTTACTGTTTTTTCAGGTAACGAAAAATATAATGGTAAGACTGTAATTGTTTGTACTGGTAGAAAACCAAAAGAACTTACAGTCCCTGGTGAGAAAGAGTTTTATAACAGAGGTATCAGTTATTGTGCTACTTGTGATGGTCCTCTATTTTCTGGTACAAGAGTGGCTGTTGTTGGGGGTGGAAATTCAGGATTGGAGGTAGCTTTACAGATGGTGCGTATAGCTTCTAAAGTTTTTGTTATTGAGAGAGACAACAGGCTAACTGGTGATAAAATATTGATAGATAGATTAAGTAAAGCAGATAATTTAGAGGTTTTAACCAGTACAAAAGTTGTTGAGATTTTTGGCGAGAAATTGGTAAGCGGGATGACTGTTGATATAGATGGTAAAAAGAAGAATTTAGATATTGAGGGTGTCTTGGTTGAGATAGGTTCCATACCTAACTCGCATATATTTGAAGGCGTTGAAAAAAATTTAGCAGGTGAAATAGTTATTGATTGTAGTACAAGAACCTCTATCTCTGGGCTTTTTGCTGCAGGAGATGTTACAAACGTGTTTAAAAAACAGATAATTATTGCTTGTGGAGAAGGTGCAAAAGCAGCTATAGCTGCCTCAGAATACCTTTATATGGGAGGATAATGGATAGTCTACAACATTTAAATCCTGTTTTACTTGCGTTTTTATTTAGTTCTATGACCTGGTTGTTTACTGCTGTTGGAGCTGCTTTGGTTTTTGTAAACAAGAACCCATCAAGGCGTTTTTTTGATTCTTCTCTTGGTTTTGCTGGTGGTATAATGGTTGCAGCAAGTTTCTTTTCTCTACTATTACCTGCTATAGAACTAACAGAAGGAAAAACTCCTCCTGCTTGGTTTGTGGTTTCTGTTGGTTTTATAATTGGTTGTCTGTTTATGTACATTCTGGATAAGGTTGTGCCACATCTACATCTTAACCTACCTGAGAGTGAGAAAGAAGGTCCTTCAACAAATCTTTCTGTCTCTTATCTTTTAATCCTTGCTATTACACTTCATAATATTCCTGAAGGTCTTGCGATAGGGGTTGCTTTTGGTTCTTTAAAATTCCCAAGTTCAGGGATTACCTTAGCAATGGCAGCCTCTCTTGCTTTTGGTATAGGTATACAGGATTTGCCCGAAGGTATGGCAGTATCTGTTCCTTTGAGAGGAGCAGGGTTTAGTAAATGGAAGGCTTTCTGGTATGGTCAACTTTCAGGTGTTGTTGAACCTATAGCGGGTGTTATAGGGGCTTTGGCGGTTAGTTTTTTTAAACCAATGTTGCCTTATGCTTTAGCTTTTGCAGCAGGCGCTATGCTTTACATAGTTGTTGAAGAGGTAATACCTGAAACCCAAAGAGCAGGTAACACAGATATTGCAACCTTAAGTTTTTTGGGAGGGTTTGTTATTATGATGGTACTTGATGTTGCTTTTGGGTAATAGTCTAAATATTTTTAAAACCTAAAAGGAGACAAATGGAAAAGAAGATTATAAATTTTGCATTAGAATTTGAAAAGAAAGGCGCAATATTGTATCTTGAGTTTGCTTTAAAGGTGAATAATCCCCTTAGCAAGGCTCTATTTTACACTCTTGCAAAACAAGAAATAGAACACGCTGAAAGAATAGAAAAATTTTATGCAGGGTTACCTGTTGAAGTTTCAGATGACGTCTCAAAGATTGATTCTGTTGAAGAAGATGTGAAATCCTTTTTTGAAAAAATTGAAAAAACTACCACTTCAAAAGAGAGCAACATAGATGTTTATGAGACTGCAATTGAACTTGAGAAGAAAGGATATGAATCTTATAAAAAGTTTTTAGCTGAATCAAAGAATGAGTCTGAAAAAGAGTTGTTACAATTTCTTTTGAACGAAGAGAAAAAACATCTTGATTCCATTGTTAATGTTTATTCTTACCTTACAGGGACTTCGGATTGGTTGGAGAGGGAGGAGAGTCGGGTGTGGAACTGGATGAACCTGTAATACTGGTTCACTTTCATCCTAACAACTTCGTTGGCATGCGTCACTGTCTTCTTCGATGTATGAGAATACATCTCATTGCCAGTTCCTTGCCGCCTTGTTTTCAGGCGAAATTAAACCAGTATTAGTAGGTGCCGTAAATTACCTGTAATACTGGTTCACTTTCATCCTAACAACTTCGTTGGCATGCGTCACTGTCTTCTTCGATGTATGAGAATACATCTCATTGCCAGTTTCTTGCCGCCTTGTTTTCAGGCGAAATTAAACCAGTATTAGTAGGTGCCGTAAATTACCTGTAATGCTGGTTCACTTTCATCTCCCTTTTCTTGCCTTCTCCCCTTGAGGGAGAAGAGTGCTGGTGCGAAGAATAATGAGCACTGTATAGCACAAAGGGCGAGTCGGTGAGCCCGCTGACTGAAGCCCGTAGGGCAAGAAAGGATGAGGGGGCGGTTATCTTTGTATTTGTTTGTAACCAATCTTTGAAGTTTTAAACCAGTATTAGTAGGTGCCGTAAATAACCTGTATACTGGTTACTTTCATCTCCCTTTTCTTGCCTTCTCCCCTCGGGGAGTACTCGTGATAGTAAGTCCCCAAGGGGTTGCAGAGAGGTTAATGGGATGAGTTTTATCCACCAAAGGCAACCTACGCTACAATATAAGTTTCGGCAGGTATACCTTGGCGTAGGTGGAGGGGTAGTTGGCAGGCTAAAAAAAAATTAATAGCAGAGCGATAAAAGGCGGAGACTCCCCCTGTAAGTCATTCCGGACTTGATCCGGAATCTCGTTTTTACTACCCCCCCCATTCCATTTTTACGAACGATTTTTAACTTGGCAATTCCCCTCCTCACAAAAACTATTGGGACAAGACGTCTAATCTTCTATTTTAGCGTAGTAAGGGCTTCTCAGCGTAGCAATCTCATCTTTTAGCCAGATACCCTCTTAGCAAAATTCATCCCAAGCACTAAATAATTGACAAATAAGGCATAAAATATTAGACTTTTATCAACCAATAATGGTTAACTAAGACTTGACCTACAAGGAGAAAAACAAATGATTAAGCAGGAAACAAAAATTGAAGAATTTAAACGTAAAAAACCTCCATATTTCTATTTTTTGGTGCTCTGTTGTTTATGGGTTATAAGTTTTTCCCTCCATACAAAAGGGATAAATCTTGGTTTTATATCCGAAGGTAAATCTATTATACGTTTTATTTATATAGTTTTTCTAATCCTTCTTACTGCGTCTGTTCTCTCTTTTATTATAGGCATTATGATTATGAAAAAAAGAGGTCCTAAGGGAGAGACAAAGATGCTTACTGGCTTTATCCATACTCTTGCAGGACTTGGCATTATAATAGCATTTATTGAAAGTATCGGTAAACTAACAATATTCGGAGTATTTGGAGCAAGTTTTATGGGTTTGCTACTTGGATGGTCTCTTCAAGCTCCTGTTAGCGGAGTGGCCGCATGGGTATTGATAACTTTAAGGCGTCCTTTTCGTATTGGTGACAGAATTCTTTTTTCTTCATTGGGGCTTGTTGGAGATGTTGTTGAAGTAGGGTTTATGTATACTGTTCTTAATCAGGTCGGCGGGACAGTTGGCAGTGAAGATGCAAGCGGAAGGAATATATTAATACCTAATGCGATGCTTTTTAGTCAGGTGGTTATAAACTATACAGCAAGACATGAAGAGCCTTACTCTCTTGATGAAGTTGTATGGCGTATTACTCTTGATTCTGATTGGGATGAAGCAGAAAAAATTCTTATTTCAGCAGCAGAAGAGGTTACAAAAGATATAATTGATAAAACAGGTAATCTGCCTTATGTAAGAGCCGATGTTTATGATTACGGAATATATATGAGGTTAAGATATACCACATTAGCTACCCAAAGACCAAAGATATCTCACGAAATAAATAAGATTATATTTAAAAAATTTCAAAAGAATTCAAAGGTGGATTTTGCAATACCCTACGTATATTCTTATAGAAGCGGTGAAAAGAATAAAGAACAAACTTAATATTTTAAAATGTTTAAAGGAAAAAAAACACTATGTTAAAAGCATTACTTACACCAGAAATAAAAGAGTTGATTCAACAGAAAAATTGGCGTACCTTAAAAGACGCTCTTTCTCTCTGGCCGGCACAAGATATTGTTGACCTTATAGACAATGTTGAGGATGAACTGAAGATAATTATTTTTCGTTTACTGCCCAGAGAACTCGCAGCAGAAGTTTTTAGTGAGCTTGATACTGGTGCTCAAAAGCATCTATTGTTCCAGATGAGTAACGATCATATAAGAGAAATTTTTCTTGAAATGACCCCTGACGATAGAACTGATGTTTTTGAAGAACTTCCAGCTAGTGTAACCAAACATTTCCTAAACCTATTACCTTTTGCAGAAAGAAAGGAAGCTATGGAATTGCTTGGTTATCCTGACGATAGTGTTGGTCGACTTATGACTCCTGATTATGTTGCAATAAATTCTGACTGGACAGTAAAAGAATCTTTTGAACATATAAGAAAATATGGACAAGATGCTGAAACTGTTGATATTCTTTATGTTGTAGATGAAACAGGACACCTCCTTGACGATATCTCTCTTAGGCGTTTAATTCTTTCTCCTTTCAATGAAAAAGTTGAAGCCCTAATGGATAGAGACTGTTATTCTATCAACGCTTCTGCTGACCAAGAAGAGGCTGTCACAATTATGAAAAAGTATAACTTGATAGTTCTTCCTGTTGTAGATTCTCAAAACATATTGTTAGGTGTAGTTACAATTGACGACGTAATAGATGTATATGAAGATGAAGTAACCGAAGATATTCATAAAGGTGCTAGTGTTATTCCTTTTGAGATTAATTATACCACAGCACCAATTTTTTCTCTTTTCAAAAAACGGGTTGTATGGCTTCTTTTTCTTGCTGTTGCTGGTTTTCTCTCTGGGAGCGTTATATCTTCCTTTGAAGGAGTATTAAAAAATGTTATAACATTAGCTTTTTTTATACCTGTCCTTATAGATACTGGAGGAAACACAGGTACTCAATCGGCAACTCTTATTATAAGAGCCCTTGTTACTGGCGATCTAACTCCCAATAAATGGCTTAGTGTTATTAAGAAAGAAGCAATTTTAGGACTATTGCTTGGCCTTGCTCTCGGTCTTGTACTTTTATTGTGGAGTTTTGTGTGGCAAGGGGATATAAAAGTAAGTTTGGTTATAAGTATATCAGTTGTTCTTATTGCTCTCTGGTCAAATGTCGTTGGAAGCCTTTTGCCCATAATACTTGGGAAGTTGCGTCTTGACCCTGCCGTCGTAAGTAGCCCTCTTATTACTACTGTTATGGACGTTTTGGGATTATTGATATATTTTGCTATAGCACTAATGATACTTTAAGGACTCTATAAAGTTTTGCGAAAAAATATTATGATAAATTATGGTTTAACCAATTTTTCATAATGTGTAGAATCTTTAAAAATACCGCCACTTTTTATATAAAAATCTTCGTTTAGGTTGAATATGCCTTTTGACGGAAAAGCCCATTCTGATTCAGGATAAGAATGGAAAGATTTTAACATATCCCAATTTTTATAGTTCTGGTATCCATTAGATTCCATAGGGGGTATTTTAAAACCTTTATATGGTCTTAATCTGCTAGCAAGATTTTTGTTCCATTCCACAAGCGGAGGTATTACTGTAAGGTCAGCACAAAAATATTCCATCTGGTTTGTGTCAGCTTCTTCTAATATTTTTAACGTCATACTTAACGTTTTTGCTATAGGTTTTAATGCTACACCTTTATATCCAAGTTGATGTCTTTTTCGGGTATCTTGTTCGGTATGTGCACTCTCATCAGCAATTATCCTAACCGGGAAATCTCCAACTTCTTCTTCAGATTCTTCAGGGAAAGGTTCCTCAATAATTGCAACCTGTTCAAGAGCCCCTATTTTGTCAATATAATCGATTAATTTCCATAATCGTTCTTTAGTATCATATCTTCCGTTAGCATCAAAATAATACGGCAATTTACCGTTTTCAGTGTAAGGTGTTGTCTGGTCACAATATTTTTGATGTATATTTTTAATCCTTTCCATATCCCACTTTAACATCTTATCGAGGTCGCCATCTTTTTCTGGATCGGAACCTATCTTGATTTTTAAAGTAAAAAAACCGTCCTGAATAGTTTGCCCAATATCAAAAACAGGCACACCATAAGAAATAAGAGGTATACAAGCAATTGAAGGGTGTTTATACGAAACAAGTTTTTTGTAAGTATCAGGTATCATATTATAAAAATCTTTAATATTATTTTCTCTTGCGTAAAGCATCCATAAAGCATTGTCGAGGGCTACAAGAGCGTTTAACGTAAAAGTTTTTCTTAAATTTTTTTTCCCTGTTATATTACAAGCATAAGCGTGTACATCATCCAAAATCTCTTCTTGGGCTGTTATAGGGGTATCAATTTTTCGCCCTTTAAGCATATTAGTTGCATACTCGGTAATAGCAAACATAAGCATATTTCCGCCAACTTCGCTGTGAGAAGTAAATACAGTTGCATCTGACCAGAGCACACTTTGAGTACCCAATCCTATACTATGACAATTTTTACTTTCCAGATATACGATAGACTGCCATAAACTTGTTAAATATCCGCCTTTAAAACCCAACGGGGTTTTTAATGGTTCAATTTCAAAATTAAGATTTACTTTTTCTATTTGCATTTCTCCTCCAAAATAAAATAATTAGACTTTTTATTAAATAGACTATACAATTATTGCATAAAATGGAAAATATACAAAATTATCGGTTACTTGGAAGTTTTGTTTTTGGTCTGCTTTCTTTTGCAAGCCCCTGTATATTGCCTTTAATTCCTGCGTATCTTTCCTATATTACAGGAGTTTCTCTTGAGAACCTTAAATCTTCTAAAAATAAAAATAAGACACTCTTCTTATCTCTATTTTTTGTGCTTGGGTTTACTATAATTTTTACTCTACTTGGAGCCTCTGCAAACTGGTTAGGTAGAATTCTTTATAACAAACGTGATTTGATAAGAATGATAGGGGCTCTTCTTATTATCCTTTTTGGATTTCATCTTACAGGTATCATAAAATTTAAAATTTTATATTCTCAGAAAAAGATTAACCTTAAAAAAATTACTTCTGGGTATATAGGTGCTCTACTTTTAGGAATTGTTTTTGCTTTTGGTTGGAGTCCTTGTGTAGGTCCTGTCCTTGGTTCTATATTGACTATGGCTTCAATGGAAGAGACCGTTCTAAAAGGGATGTTACTCTTATTCTTTTATTCTCTTGGAATAGGGGTACCTTTTATATTAACTGCCATTCTGCTTGAGCAAGCACTGACTTTCTTTAGTAAAATCAAAAAATATTATACAGTTATACAAATGATTACTGGGATTGTATTAATAATTGTAGGAGTTTTACTCTTCTTTGATAAGTTTAATATACAGTTTCCTTTTTAAAAAACAAAAACTCAACCACTATTTTTATTCTTTTATTTTAGTAAAACGATTTTAATATTTGACAAAAATTAAGGGTAGAGATTAGAATATGGGTAAGATAAAACCTGATTTTTTGGCAAGGTAGCTCGGTTTTATATTCACTGTTACATAAAAAATAGGAATATTACAACCCTGCGTAATATAACACTTCCTTGAAAAAATACTAATGAAATGTAACAATGAAAGGAGGTGATAAAAATGAAAAGAAGTAAAGGTGGTTTTACTCTTATTGAACTTCTTGTGGTTATAGCAATTATTGCTATACTTGCTAGTATGTTGCTACCTGCTTTAAGTAAAGCAAGAGCAAGAGCAAAAGCAACTGTATGTATGAACAACCTTAAGCAATTAGGGTTGGCACTCCTAATATACGCCAACGATTGGGGCGGTTATTTTCCTTACCACGATTTCGACGATGAAGCACAATGGAGCGGGCATCCCAGTTTTTCTACAGGTCATATTACCTCTAAACCTAACATTTCTCTTGCTCTACTTACAGGGCAGATAGACCCTTCAACACCTAAATTTGAGACAGCACAATATATAACAGACTACAAACTTTTTGTATGTCCTGGCGGTGGAGATGATAAACCTTATGAAAATCGTGCTGGCGCACTCTATAGAGCAACTACTGCAACTGATTTGACTATTTACCGTGATAATAAAGTTTCAAGTTGTTCATATACTTATGCTCTCGGTTTAAATCTTCAAACACATCCTGATACTGCTATTATGACTGACGACCCTAAGGGTAATGGTCCAGAAAAGTGGCGGCTTTTTAGGCGTTATTCAAACCACGGAGTGGAAGGAATAAATGTTTTATATGTTGATGGTAGAGTAAAGTGGGTAGCAACACCTAAAGATCCAAGCTATTGGAAAGAAGGTGATGCAATGAGTTGGAGTAGGGCTAATGTTAACGAGTTTCTTAATGCAAAGGGTTGTGCAACAGGTAGTGCGCCACATCCTGATGTAGCGTACCAACACAGACCGAGGTTGCTCTCTAATAAATATTGGACTGAGAACTGATTGTGTTAAAAAACTCCCATTCCGTCTTTGCGAGCCGTTTTTTGGCGTGGCAATCTCGCCGTAGGCGGAAAAGGAATGGGGGCAAACAATAGTAGGGATAAAGACGAGGATTGCCACGTCGCAATTCCTCTGAAAACTATGGAATAAAACGCTCCTCGCAACGCCATAAAACGGCGACAAGGCAAGGTTCCTGAAACAAGTTCAGGATGACACGCTGGGCAAGTATAAAACAAACAGCAGCGGGTAAAGGAGGAAAGAATAATGAAAAGAATCAAATCAGGCTTTACACTTATCGAATTACTTGTGGTTATAGCAATAATAGCGATACTTGCTGGTATGTTGCTACCTGCTTTGAGTAAAGCAAGAGCAAGAGCAAAATCGTCTGTATGTATAAACAACCTTAAACAGTTGGGAACTCATTTCTATTTATATGCTGAAAACTGGGATGGTTGGTTCTACCCAAGGTTGCATAATACAACAATGAACAGTTTTATCCCGAGAGAATTGAGGTGTTGCCCTTCAGAAAAACCATACTCTCCAGATGCGGACCCTCATAATGACCAACGTAGTGTTTATGGGGTAAGAACTACTTATGTCTATTTCGACACAGGTTCTGCTTTTAGCTACGATAGTGGTTATGTGAACACAAATCGTTATCTACAAGCCCAACCTAACCGTTTCTGGCTTTTGACAGATTCTGTTGCCCTCCAGTACGCACCAAGCGATGCAAGACATCATTGCCAGTATTATACATGTGCAGCAGGAGAAAATGCAGATGGATTTGTCCATTTTAGGCACGGTAATCATACCAATG
>JALNXB010000024.1 GCA_023230585.1 bacterium | reverse complement strand
CAACCTACGCTAAAATACAAGCTTCGGCAGGTATACCTTGGCGTAGGTGGAGGGGCTTTTAACAAGTTAAGAGAAAACGAAAAAACGTAATGATAAAGGATGAAGTTACCCCCCACGTTTGTCATTCCGGACTTGATCCGGAATCTCGTTTTTCACGTTGTGCCTTTTACCAGCGTAGGTTAGGTTAGAGATCCTGAAACAAGTTCAGGATAACAAACTGGGGCGTTAGGTGGCAAAAGTAAGGATAAAAACAATAGTAATGATAAACCTCGAGGGTTGCAAAGAGGTTAATGGAGAGAATAAGGATAAAAATGATAGATATACACAGTCACATTCTTGCAGTATGGAATAGAAAACCTTTTACAGAAGAAGACCTTCTAAAAAGAATGGATACTCTTGGAATAGAAAAATCTGTACTTCTTCCGTTAGGTGAAAGCCCAGAAAACAATTTTTTCCCATATAGAACCGAAGAAGTCATAAAGTCATACAAGAGGCATCCAGACAGATTTATTCCTTTTTGTTGCGTTGACCCACGTTCAGGTAACAATTCTCCCGATACTGATTTTTCCTGGATATTAAACTTTTATAAAGATGCTGGTTGTAAAGGGTTTGGAGAACTTACCCCCAACCTTTATATAGACGACCCTTTCTGTATAAACTTATTTAAACAATGTGGTAAAATTGGGTTTCCGGTACTGTTTCATTTGTATAGAGAGTTTGGTGGGTTTTATGGGCTTGTTGATAGCCCAGGGTTGCCGCGCTTTGAAAAAGTTCTTAGAGAATGTCCTGAAACGATTTTTATTGGACACGCTATGGCTTTTTGGGATGAGATAAGCGGGGATATAAATTTGGACAAGAGAGACGAGTACCCTGTTGGTCCAGTAAAATCTCCCGGTAAAATAGAAATTTTAATGAGAAAATATCCAAATCTTTATGGTGACCTTTCTGCAGGCAGTGGTTATAATGCAATAACAAGAGATAGAGAGTTTGGATATAAATTTGTTGAGGAGTTTCAAGATAAACTTCTTTTAGGAACAGACCTCTGCCATCAAGAACCAGATATTCCAGAAAAAATTATCAATTATTTTAAAGATAACTTAAAGGAAGGGAAAATATCAAAAGAGGCATATTCTAAGATTACTGGCGCAAACGCTAAAAAGATTCTTAAGATTTAAATAACCCCTCACCTTCCATCCTCTCCCCCAGAGGAGAGGCAAATAAGGAAAGATTGTCATTCCGGACTTGATCCGGAATCTTGTTTTTCACGTTGTGCCTTTTACCAGCGTTGATTAAGTTAGAGATCCTGAAACAAGTTCAGGATTACAAATTGGGCGTTTTGGCATAAAATGGGCGAGTAGGGGAACAAAAGGCTTGAACCTTTTGTTAACAGCCCCCCATTCCGTCTTTTGTAGTTTGTCTTGCGAGCTTTATCCGCCGAAGCCAACCTACGCTAAAATACAAGCTTCTGCAGGTATACCTTGGCGTAGGTGGAGGGGCTTTTAGCAGACTAAGAACAAAAGAGAAGATTACCCATTTAAAACATAAGGGGAGTTTTTATGAAAATTGTTATAATTGGTACCTGTGGGCATAGTGGTATTGTCTTTAGAGATATTGATAAATCTACTAACGCCAAAATAGTCGGTTTTTCACCTGGTTGTAAAGAGGAAGATATTTCTAAGAGAGCTGCAGTTTACAACCAGTATTATCCTGATATTAAGATTTATGATGATTACTTACAAATGATTGATGAGTTGAAACCAGATATTGCCGCTGTTGGTTCGTATTATTACCTAAACCAAGAGATTACTATGCAACTTCTTAAGAGAGGTATTCATTGTATTTCAGAAAAACCTTCTGCTTTAACTCTTGAAGGGTTAGAGGAATTAAAAGAAGTATATAAAACCTCAGGGGTTGAGTATGTATCTATGTTGGAGATGAGATATAGCCCTCTGTTTCTTGCTGCATATAATGAAATAAAGAAAGGTAGCATCGGAACTCCTTTAATGGTAACTGTTCAAAAAACATATAAACTTGGTAACCGTTCTTTTCTTTTCAGAGATAGAAATTTTTATGGAGGAACTATACCTTATGTTGGTATACACGGTATAGATTTGATGCTTTGGATAATGGACTCTCCTGTTGAAACAATCTTTGCCCGTCACACAAGAGAGGGTAACTCTAACCATCAAGACCTTGAAAGTTGTGCCATAGTTGGGCTTTCATTTAAAAATGGAACTTTTGGCTCGGCTAATATAGATTTTCTTAATCCTGAAAAGGCCGGCGGACACGGTGATGACAGAATAAGGGTAGCAGGGGATAAAGGTATAATTGAGGTTAAAGAAGGGAAGACAACTCTGGTAACAAATGATAATCCTCCTGTTTCAGTTGATACCACCCCTTCAAGATTTTTCTTCCCTGATTTTGTCTCTCATATAAAAAAAGAAGGTACTTGCCTGTTGTCTGCTGAAGATTCTTTCTATTCAACAGAGGTTGTCCTTAAAGCAAGGTTGTCAGCTGATGAGAAGAAGACTATAAACATTTGACAAGATAAGGACAAGATTACCACATACAAGACAAACAGAAAGTATAAATAAGAGGAACAGAAGCAAGTAACCAAAACGAAAGGGGAAAAAATGAGAAAAAGAGGATTTATCATAGGTGTTTGTATTTCTGCCTTTATTGCAATGATCGACCCTTACATTATGCTAAAAGGTCTTTCGGGCGGAGTTTTCTGTTGGGAGTGTTGGGCTCCAGCCGCTATTTTTGCTCTCTTTATTTTGTTACTTCTTCCACTCATTCATTCCATTTTTGTACTACAAGTTTCTGAACTGCTACTTATATATATTATGGCTTCAACGGCTTCTGTTCTACCAAGTATGGGTTTTATGTCTTCTTTAATGCCTATTATTACTGGGTTTAAATATTTTGCTACACCTGTCAACAACTGGCAAGAACTTATTATTGATAAAACTCGTCCGTTGCTTATGCTACAAAACGAAAACGCTATAAAATATTTTTATGAGGGTCTTCCTTCAGGAGAATCCATTCCTTATTCTGCCTGGTTAAAACCTATGGGGTTTGTACTATTGTTTGTTCTTGTATTTTCTTTTCTTGGAATATGTTTGATGGTACTATTTAGAAAACAGTGGGTAGAAAAAGAACGGTTGATTTATCCTCTAACCATACTTCCTCTTGAGATGGTAAAAAAAGAAAAGAATAGCAGGGTTCCTAAACTTTTCAAAAACAAACAGTTCTGGCTATCTTTTTTTATTGTTGTCATATACTATTTTTTAAATTGGTTCACAAGAAGAGTAACAGGAACTCCTATGCTGAAATTAAGCGGGCATATATATTTATTTAGGAGGAATGCAACACTACGATTAAACCCATATTTTCCTATACTTGGGCTTGCATACCTTATGCCGAGAAATGTCTCTTTTTCATTATGGTTGTTCCATATTCTTTTTACTTTTCAGAACGGTTTTTTAAATATGAGAGGGTTTAAGATACCCGGTACAAACGAACATTTTTGCGGTAGGACAGCAATAACCACCTTTGAAGCAGGTGGTGCTATGCTTATGTTTGTGGCTTCATTATTTTTGAGGGCACGCCAACATCTTACAGACTGTTTTAAGAAAGCTTTCAACAGAAATTATCCAATTGACGACTCAAAAGAAATGCTATCGTATAGGGTAGCAATTTTTGGCACTATTATATCTTTTATTCTAATGGTTTCTTTTATGAGATATTTTGGTATGCCCTTGTTTGCCTCATTTATGTTTGTCTTGTTTTCTGTAGCAGTATTTATTGGTTTGGCAAGAATTATTTGCCAAGCTGGGCTACCTGCTGCACAGGCTCAATGTATTCCTTCTGCCTATACATCCTACTTGTTACCGCCAGAGATTGTTTCCCCACAAGGATATGTCGCTATGGGACTTCAATATAGTTGGGCTGCCGATATACGTACATCAATTATGATGGCAACAGGTAACTCTTTAAAAATTCAGGAGGAGGCACGCATCTCTCCAAAACTTCTTTCAACGTCTATCATTATAGCAATCATAGTTTCTTATGTTGCTTCTGCGTGGATGCATATACGCGGGGGGTATGCAATTGGAGCGCTTAACGCTTCAACTTCAGGTGCTTCAGGAGGGGGCGGACCCTGGTTTTTTGGTGGTCAGATGGCTAACTGTATCTCTAATTTCATTCTTCCAAAACTAACATCTCCTATAAGTAAAGAGATTATTTTTTCAAGATATCTATTTACAGGTATTGGTGCATTACTTATGGGAGTTTTAATGTTTCTACATTCTAAATTCTTATGGTGGCCAATTCATTATCTTGGGTTTCCTATAGCGGAATCTCAACCTCTCGGAAATTGGTGGTTTGCTATTTTTATTGCTTGGCTAATAAAAGGGCTTATTCTCCGTTTTGGTGGGCATAATGTTTACAGGAAAAGTGTACCTTTTTTCCTTGGAATGATTTTAGGTCATATTACTTGGATGGTTATAGAAAGTGCTTTAAATCTTATAATAAGATTATAAAAATGTAACATAATAAAGGAGATGAGTAAGTGGAAAAAATGTCTATAAAATTTCTTGAAGAGTTGATGTCAACTGCTAGCCCTTCTGGTTTTGAGACAGAGGTTCAAAGGGTGGTATTAAACCGTATGAAAAAGTGTTCTGATAGGGTAGATATTGATGTTCTTGGAAACCTTATAGGTATTATAAACCCAAAAGGGCAACCAAAAATTATGCTTGCAGGTCACTGTGATGAGGTAGGGCTTATAGTACAACATATAAACGATAACGGGTATCTATATTTCCAAAAGATAGGAGGTACCTATCTTCCTGCTCTTCATACTCAGAGAGTTAATATTATAACAAGTAAAGGAAGAGTACCGGGAGTTATAGGTAGAAAAAAAGGGCTTTCTACCGAAGTTCCACAATCTTTCCCTGTTGAAAGTTTATGGATTGATATTGGAGTGAGGAACCGCAAAGAGGCAGAAAAACTTGTAAGTATTGGTGATCCAATTACTTTTGCAACCAATTTTCAAAAACTACCTAACAATCTTGTCTTATCAAAAGGGTTTGATGATAAAATATCTGTTTTTGCTATTACAGAAATATTTGCAAGACTTTATAAGACAAAATTTGCACCTTCGATATTTGGTGTTTCAACTGTACAAGAAGAACTTGGCACAAGAGGAGCTACCACAAGTTCTTACACCATAAACCCTGACGTAGGTATAGCAATAGATGTTACAGAAGCAACAGATTATCCAGATATGGATAAAAGGTCAAAAGGGGAAGTTGCTCTGGGAAAAGGACCTGTTTTGTATCGTGGGGCAAACATTAATCCAGTAATAGGAAACCTGCTAATAGAGACTGCAAAAAATCTAAATATACCTCATCAGATAGGAGCAGTTGCTGGTCCAACAGGGACTGATGCCCGGGCAATACAAATAATAAGAGGCGGGGTTGCTACTGCACTTATAAGTGTTCCATTAAGATATATGCACACTTCTGGGGAGATTATATCTCTTGATGATGTGGAAAATATTGTGAAACTTGTAGTTGAGGTAGTGAAAAAGATTAAAAAGGGTATGGATTTTATCCCTCTTAAATAAAATGTGAAAAATTTCTCCATTCGCCTTTGCAAATTTAAGGATAAATACGAGGGAATTGTCATGTCATTTGGAAGCATTCTTCGTAATGGCAAGAAACGTGGGTTAAATTTGACGAAATATAGCAAAACAGGGGAGGGTATATGGAAATAAAACGATTCAGTGTTTTTGTGCAGGTTGGTCTCTTTGTTTTACTTTCTATATTAAAGGTTGGGGTTACTCAATCAATAGATAGTAAAATTGTATCTGTTTCGCTCTTTAAAAACGGGCTTGGATTTGTAACTTCAGAAGGAGAATTGTCCCAAAAAAATGGTAAATTTGTTTTTGAACAACTTTCAATACCAGTTCACGGAACTTTCTGGATATACCCTATAGGTAAAGGTGTTGTAATAAAAGAAGCAAAAGCATTTGAAAAAGAAGTGCTTGAATATATACCTGCAATAAACATATCTGAGATACTTGAAGCAAATGTTGGCAGTAGAGTTACTATTCAGTTGCAACCTGAAAAATCTTTAACAGGAAAAATTATATCTATCCCTACCGACCGCATCGTTTCACAACCTCCTCACCTTAGAGGGTTTTATAATCAACCACCAACATCTAACCTATTGATTTTTCAGACGGATGAGGAAGTTTTGTTCTTAAATAAACAGTTGGTACAACAGGTGAGTGTACCTCAAGATAACAACAATAACATATTAAAGGGCAATTTTAAGACAGACATACAACGTAAAAAGAAAAGTTCAGCACTTGAAATAAACGCTGAAAACCCTTTAGGAAAAGGGAAAGTAGGTTTCCAATACCTAACAAAGGGGATTACCTGGGCACCGAGTTGTACTGTTGATATAAGTAATCCTCTTAAAGCTCGTATATATATGAAAGCAGAAATTATTAACGAAATAGAAGACCTAAACAATGTTGACATAAACTTTGTATCAGGATTTCCTAATTTTCAGTTTTCTGAGATTATCTCTCCCATAGCAAAGAAAGAAGACCTGGCAACATTTTTAAATAGTCTTTCAAATCCTTCTCAAATAACCCGCAACCGTTCTGTTGTTACACAACAAGTAGTAATGTTTAACTATACTGCTTCAACTGAACAACTTTTTGGATATGTTCCAAACGTAGAAGGTCAAGTAATGGAAGAACTTTTCCTTTATGAGAAGAAGAATGTTTCTCTTAAAAAAGATGAACGAGGTTATTACCCTCTTTATGAAATAGAAACACCTTATGAGCATATATACGAATGGAAGATAAAAGACACTATTGACCAGAATGATAGATTTAACAAAAATCAACCAGAAGAAAAAGAAGAGATTTGGCATAGTATTTCTTTAACCAATACTGGGAAAACACCTTGGACAACTTCGCCTGCCACAACAGTTCAGTCAAACCAAATACTCGGACAAGATACCCTCTATTATACAAGCCCAGGTGGGAAAAGCAACCTAAGGATTACGCAGTCGGTGGATATAAAAGCAGAACAGGCAGAATTTGAAGTAGATAGAAGGCGTAACGCTGCCCAGTTTTACGGTTCCTATTATGACCTTGTTGAAGTCAAAGGAACCTTAACAGCAACAAGTTACAAAAATAAGAATATCACTCTTAGTGTCACAAAAACGCTTTCAGGTGAGGTTCTATCTTCTTCTCCAGAAGCTCGAATCGAGAAGTCTGCTCGAGGCTTAAAAAAAGTTAATCCACACTCTATATTAAAGTGGGAAGTCCCAATAAAACCTGCTGAAAAGATACAACTTGAATATAAGTATCAGGTCTATATACGCAATTAAAGGCTCCCTTTCCGCTTTTGCGAGTTTAAGGATAAATACGAGGGAATTGCCACACCAAAACACGATTTGCAATGACAAGCAAAGGCAAAAACTAAAGACAAAAGAACCCCTCACCTTGCATCCTCTCCCTCAAGGGGAGAGGCAAATAAGGAAAGATTGTCATTCCGGACTTGATCCGGAATCTCGTTTTTTATTACTTACGTTACGGGGTTACATTAGAGATCTGAAACAAGTTCAGGATAACAAAATTGGGCGTTCGGGCGACAAAATAAGCGAATAGGAGGCTTGCCCCCATTCCGTCTTTTGCCTTCTACTCGTTGGAATTATAGCGCCGAAGACGGCGAAAAAGAATGGATGCAGAATTTTTAAAAAGAAAGTTTGACATTATCGGTTAAGAGTGGTATTGTTAATTTAACTAAACCTAATCAATTCAAGGACTAAATATGTTTAATAAGGCAATGATTGCAATCGATTTTAGGACTGTATCTTTTCCACTCTTAAAGTGTGTAAGAGGGTTAAAAGAGTTAGGTATTAAAAATTTTCACATCATAAGAAGTATAGAACATACAAAAATACCCGGTATTAACATTGGAGCAATAAAAACTTTTTTTCAAGAAGAACTTGATAGGCAGAAAGATTTTTTGAATACGAGAGGGTTCAATGTTGATGCTGATATTCTTGTTGGGATGGCTTGTAAAGAAATAAACAGTCTTGCTATAGAGAACAATTGTGAGTTGATGGTTTTTGGTAGCCACGGTCATACAAGAATAAGTGAATTATTGATTGGAAACATAACTTGCGACACAGTTTATAATCAAGTAATGCCCATTTTATTGGTAAAAATTTCACCTCATTACCAGAAGAAAAGTTTCATTAGTAAAGATAAGTATGAGTTTCTTAACCACGTTGTATTCCCCACAGATTTCTCTAAAAATGCTGACTTTGCTGCTCTATTTTTAAAAAGTTTAATATCTAAAGGTCCAAAAAAAGTTACATTGTTACATATCCAAAATAAGACCACGATTTCTCCCCACTTAAGCCATCGCCTTGAAGAATTTAATAAGACAGATAAACTCCGTTTAGAAGAATTGAAGGAAGTTATACAGAAACCAGATGTTAATATAAATATTGAAATTTTATACGGGCACCCAGTAAAAGAGATAGTTAGATTTTCAAAAGCAAATCAAGCCTCTTTGATAATAATGGGAAGTCAGGGAAGAGGTTTTTTGCAGGAAGTCTTTCTTGGTAGCGTTAGCCAGAATGTCGCAAGATGTTCTGATGTTCCTATTATGTTGGTCCCTGCGCCAGAAAGAAAGATTGCAAAAAATAGCCCGTAATTTTAGAGATATAAATGACCAACCTTATAAAATCAAATATATATATAAAAGAAGAAGAAATAATCGTTTTCTTAAAAAAACTTGTTGAGCAGAACACGTTTACTCAAAATATATCTGGTATTAACAAAATGGCTGATTTTTTAATAAGTTCAATGCCAAAATCTTTCAAACATACAATAAATAACGAAAATAAAAATTTTGCGCCTCATCATATATTTACAAAAAAAGGTAAGACAAAAAAATCTCTTATATTAGCAGGACATTTAGATACCCTTTGGGAGACAGAGAGCCCGTTTAAGAAGATGTCCCGCACAAAAGATAGGCTCACAGGACCTGCTGTTTTTGATATGAAAGGTGGATTAACCGTCTTGGTATGGACTTTAAAAATTCTTGATATATGTGGGCTACTCGAAGACTTATCTATTACTGTTCTTTTTAATTCTGATGAAGAAGTTGGTTCTATAAGTTCTCAGAAAATATATCCTAAACTTAAAAAAGAAACTTCCTCTGCTCTTGTTTATGAAGGTTCAGAGTTAGGAGGCACAATAGTAGTCAAAAGAATAGGTATTGCTAATTTTACTCTTGAGGTTACAGGGAAATCTGCCCATTCTGGGCTTTTTAAAGGCGAAAAAGAGAGTGCCATTGTTGAACTTGCTAAAAGAATACCTTGGTTGGAATCGTTTAATATTGACAGAGATAAACTTACTGTTAATGTTGGTAAAATCAGCGGTGGAGTTGCAACCAACGTCATACCAGACAAAGCTGAATGCGCTTTTGAGATAAGGTTCTGGAAGAATGCGTATTTGAAAGAAGTTTTAGAAGAAATAAAAAAAGATATCTCCACCCCAATAATTAAAGGATGTCGATTAAAACTTAAAGAAACAAACAAACCTATGCCGCCTCTCGATTCTCCCAAAACTGAAGTTCTTTTTGATATAGTTAAAAGAACTGCCTTAGCCTTAAACCAGAAGGTTATACCACAAGGTAGAAACGGTGGTTCTGATGCTAACTGGTTGACAAGTGTTGGTATTCCCTCAATAGACGGGTTGGGGCCTATAGGTGCACTCGGGAGAACTTCTAAAGAATATATTCTTACAAAAAGTCTTTTTGATAGAATAGAACTTAGCGCAAACCTTCTGCTTCTACCAGAACTTTACACTTTTTCTTAACCAACCTTCCAGAGAGTAAAATGTCACACCTCAGTAAAAAGGTCATTATGATATTTCGTTTCAGTCTACTCTTAGAAACATTTTTTAAATCCGCTCTCACCAGATAAGGTAGATTTTGCTTCTCCCTCTCCAATAAGACGTAAGTTATCTCTGCGACCCAGTGAAGTGTACCTATCTGTTATTGGTAAAAATATTTGGTTCATCTCAGGGATAGATAGTTTTTCTCCGTTTCCTGCTATAGGCGTAATTATAGACAAATTGTTTGGCGCCCTTAAAGCAGCAAAATCAGGAATATCTCCTTCAGTTAATATGTTTTGTATCAAAGCCTCAGAAGGTATATTTGTGAAAACATTTGTGCCTTTATATGAAGCAAGTGGGTTTTCTACAACAAGTTTGTCTACTCCTTCCAGTAATGAAGAGCCAACAAGCACAGCAGTAGCAGGACCCTCAGTAGTGTAAAGATATACTTTCGATGCTTCCTTCTTTGCAATGTCTACTATTGATTGAATCAAAGAGAGCCAATACCCAGTGAGTGGAAAGCCAAGCATATAACATGCCCTTAAACTAGTTATACTACCAACATACTCTCCTCTCAACCTCCCTTCACCAAGACCTGGAAGGTCAACAGCCCATACCGCTATATTGTTAACAAGAGCCATCTGGCATACTGCTTTTTGTGAAATTTCCTCTTTACTGTTGCTAACAATTATAAGAATTTCATCTACCTTAAAATTTAAATCAGGCCAATGACAAAGAGCTGATACAAGAGTTCCGTCTTTCCCTTTAAAAACAGTTGCTACTGCAGGTGAACTTTCTCTAACAAACTTTGTACCTGAAAGATTGTCCATTTCAAGTTTAACTTTTTCTTTATAACTAAATATTTTTGAAACAGATTCAGCAGTTACTTGTTTGTTTTGTGGTAAAACCTCTTCTCTCTTTTTATCAAAAAACTCTGGCATAGTCATCACCTGAGAAACAACGGCTGTAGGATAACAAGAGATTGTATCGTAACTCTCCACATTTACAGGAGGTTCTTTTATAACTTTAGTATCTTCAATTCCTTTAAGATGTCTGTTGAACCATTGAATACATCTTTCTCTTGCAATCAATGGGTACCCATGTTTAATAGGTAGCGGGTCAAAAGCAATTTTTTCTGAACAACCAAGCATCTTCCAAATTTCTCTTGCTTTTTTTAGAGTCTCCCTTGCGTCTTCATACCTAAAAGAAAAAGCATCAGACTTTGCGCTAATTACAAGAAGAGAACGGGGTGCTGTAAGAGAAAAGATATCGTATTGTTCTAACTTGTTTGCAAGAGCAAAAGGTGTTTCACACATACAGTTGACCGAAGATACAAGTTTGTAGTAACTCCCAGTAGAACATACTGGAACAACTGCCTTAAAACGATTATCCCAAGCCCCTGAATAGAAACTCTGGTTACCTCCTCCAGAAGCGCCTGTTATCCCAAGTCTGGTAGAATCTACTTCAGGACGAGATGCAAGGTAATCACAAGCTCTATAATTTTCGTGTATTTGGACTCCAAAAAGTGAATAGCCTGTAAGCCATAGAGCAACAGCGTATAACCCGCCGTGATATTCTCCAGGAATCGCCACACTCCGTTCACCATTACCAAAAGCATCTACTGCCAACACAAAGTATCCAAGTTTTGCAAGAGCAGCACACTGTATCTGCGTTCGTGCATCTCTCCTGCCGTGCATTGAATGTCCGTGTACAGCAAGAACACCCGGAACTGGTGCGTTAGAATCTGGAACATAAGCGGTTGCAGTCATTCTTAAACCTGCAAAAGTAGGAAAACTGACTGCTTCTATACGATATCCATCCCTCTTATGAACTTGATGTATCTCTGCTTGCAAAGGGTCGTATTGAGGAACTGGACCAGCAGCAGATTCAAAGAACTTTCGCACAGACTCATGGTAAGAGTTTATATCTTCTTTGTTTCGTGGAAAAACTGGTGTATCAACTGAAGAACGAACTTTGCTTCTTAACCATTCTTGGAAAAGATACCCTTGGGCTGAAGGTAATATCATTATTTCCTCCTTTTTTAAGTACCATTAAGTACTATAATTATTAGTTAGTTTAATAATATTTTTTAGACTTTATCATATACCACAAAAATTTGCAAAAAAAGGATACTATATCTTCTACTAATCAAAATCAGCATACCATTCCGCTCTACCTGAAGTATCTGTTTTATATCTATAAACTTTCCCACCAAGAAAAACATTATTCTTCTCGTCCATACCTGTTTCAAGATTGGTAGCACCTTGACAAGCAGTAGTTATATATAGATAATTTAGATTTGTTCCACCAAAAATAACGCTTGAAGGTTGTTTTGCAGGGACTCTTATCTCTTGTTTGGTTATCCCTTTAGGAGAGATTCTGCGAACAGTAAACGAACCCCAAAACGCTTGCCAAATATTACCTAAAGCATCTATTGTTAAACCGTCTGGGAAACCGTCTTCTTTGCTTCCTTGATAAAAGAGATTTGGGTTAGAAATTTTGCCGGTATTTACATCATAATCGTAAGCAGTGACCCTCTGTTTACCTGTATTTGTATGAAAAAAAGTTTTAAGGTCAAGAGAGAAAGTCATCCCATTGCTACAAGAGATACCGTCAAGAATTTTTATAGGCTTTTTATCTTTCTCTATCATATATAAAGCGCCTGTCCCACCGCCTCTTGTAAGAGTACCAGCAAAAATTCTTCCTTGTGGGTCAGTTGTGATATCGTTAAAAAATTCGTTATTTTCCATTTGGATATGGTGTATTTCTTTAATTGTGTTATGACTTAAAAGATAAACTCCTTTCTCTGCACATAAAACCATATTCCCACTTTTTGTGAATGCAAAACCGCCTACCATAACATCTCCTTCCCAAAAAATTCTGCTCTCATTTTTAAAAGGGTCATAAACCCATATCCTTTTGTTAAATATATCAGTCCAGTAGAGTTTCTCTTCTTTAATATTCCACAATGGACCTTCGCCTAAATGGCAAATACCTTCAAATATACATTCAAGTTTAGAGTTTTGCATAATTTTTTACCACCTTTGTAAGAAAAAAGTCGTTACCAACGAGAAATACCCAACCCACCACCAACTTCTATACGTTCTCCTGTAGAATAATCTAAGTCGCCCCTTGCAAAAGCAGATACAACTTTAGCCACATCTTCTGCTTCTCCCCACCGTTTAGTTATCAACCTTCCTGATTCTATCTTTTTAGTTGTTTTCTCTTTATGGGGGGCTGTCATATCTGAATGTATCACCCCAGGGCTTATTTCAATCACAGGTATATCGTACTCCCCAAGTCGGTTAGCAAATACCTTTGATAATATACCTAAAGCAGCTTTTGTCATACAATATTCAGCCCCTCGTGTTACTACATACCCTTGAACAGAGGTTATAAAACATATCCTACCTTTTGTGATTTTTTTAGTTTCAAGATACGTAATCATCTTTTTTGATACCTGTTGAGTTATAAAGAAAGGTCCTTTAAGGTTGACCGACATTATATAATCATACCTCTCTTCAGAAGATTCTAAAAAATCAAGGAACGGTGGTTCAATACCAGCGTTGTTGACAAGCAAATCTATTCTGCCAAGTTTATCAATAAAACCCAAAATTTTTTCTCTATCTTCAACTTTTGAGATATCGCCTTGAATAAAATCTGATGTTCCACCTACCTGTTTTACGGCATTTAACACTTCAAAAGCACCTTTTGAAATATTAGAAGAATCTATAGGTTTAACTCCATTAATTATTGTATGAAACCCTTCCTTAGCAAGTTGTATTGCTATCCCTCGTCCTATACCTCTCGATGAACCGGTTATGAGAGCTACCTTTTTATCCATTGTTTTTGCTCCTTTTTCTTAAGACCTTCCCTTTTTTTAAATCTGTCAAAAAACCGTTTTCGTAAGATATACCACCGTTTATAATGACATATTTTACTGAAGGTGAACTAACTTCTGGGTTTTTATAGTCGTTAGGTAGAATCAGGTTATCAAAATCTATTAAAAGAATATCAGCAAAAGCCCCTTCTTTTATAATGCCTCTATCTTTTATTCCAAAAAGATGTTCAGCTGGAAAACTTGTAACTTTTCTAACTGCCTCCTCAAGAGAAAGAAGGTTCTTATCTTTTACCATAACCTTAAAATATTTTATAAACATATTTGATAACATTGGAGATGTACCATAGTTACTTGTTGAACGTTCTTTTTTATCTCTTTTGACAACAGGCGGTGGAACATAATCTGTGCAAGGAATACCCAAGTTATGACTCAAAAAAATATGGTGAGCACCGTACTCTCTTTTATCTTTAACAAGAGTCCAGGTTGCTTCAATATCTTCTGAAATAATATCAAAAAGAAGATCATAAGTATCTTCATAAACACCTTTAATTGTATATGTAAGCCCTTTTTGTTTTACAATCTCCCATAAAGTTTTTCCTTCATACTCTTTAATTTTACAGTCAAGAATCATATAATCATCAGCCCAATATGGGTCGGTTAAGGGGTGAACCATAAAAAACTTCATATTCCCTGAGTATATATAGTCTTTAACTTTTGCCCTAAAACTTTTATCTTTTAATTCTTTAGAAAGAGTTTCAGGGTCTATATCCCGTAACCATTTAGGTAGGTTTGAGGTTTTAAGAAAGAAAGTATCAATAATCCTCTGCCTGCCTCCAATACTGTTTTCTGAGGGTATAACATTGTAACTTATATCTACCCCTTCAGTTTCTGCTTTAGTTATGATGTCTTCAATAGTTGCTTTAGCAAGTGCTTCATCAAGGGACAAAGGGTGGGGTTGAGGTATTAGATAAGCAGGGGTCATATGGGCGATGTGTAATTTAGGACCTCCTGCCATTTTAGATATTTCAACTGCTTCAAGTAGCCCGTGGTATCTACCTGTTATAATTTCACCGGGTGGCGAATTAAAAATACCGTATCCGTATTCAAACGGCTTGTTAGCGTGCCACTGGTTCTGATGGTGTCTTGTATGGGGAGTAAAGATACCATCATATTTTTTAACGATTTTGACAACATCAACCAACTCTTTTATATCAGCGAAATGTCCAGGCATACCAGCATCTAAACCAACAGATAAACCAAAAACACCGCTCTCAAAAGATTCTTCCACCATATTAACTATTTCTGCAAGTTCTTCAGAGTTAGATTTACGAGCGTAATGTTTACCAAGAACATTCCTTCTTATTGTACCGTGTCCTACAAGAGGAATATAATTTGGGGTAAGCCGATTGTTTTCAACAAAATCAAGAAACTCCTCAAAGGTCTGCCAAAGATTTTTACTCTCAATATCTGTATTTTGAATAAACCAGAGAGCGTATTCTTTGTTTTTAGCTGGAGCTGGGCTTGAGCCACATTGCCCACCGGCAAAAGTAGTTATACCTTGTTTAATAAGATTAGAAGCATAAGGGTCCTTCAAAATAGAACGGTCTGCGTGGCTATGTGAGTCAATAAACCCAGGACAAGTTGTTAAACCAGTACCGTCTATTACCTTTTCTGCTTCACCTTTTATATTGCCAACCTCTACTATCCTCTCTCCATTAATACCAATGCTTCCAGTATATGGTGATGCCCCTGTACCATCTATTATTGAGGTATTTTTAATTAATATATCATATTTTCTCATATTCTCCCCTTTTATTGCCGTTTTGTGGCATTGCGCGGAACGCTTCTAATGATGTGGCAATCCCGCGTATTTTTCCTTGCTTTTGCCTTTTTTTTCGTTTTCTCTTAGCCTGCTAACTGCCCCTCCACCTACGCCAAGGTATACCTGCCGAAGCTTGTATTTTAGCGTAGGTTGGCTTCGGTGGGTAAAGCTCGCAAGATAAACTACAAAAGACGGAATGGGGGGACGCATTGCCTTTTGAACGCCTCGTTTTGTCACTTAACGCCCCAGTTTGTTATCCTGAACTTGTTTCAGGATCTCTCACTTAACCCACGTTGGGAATAGGCACAACGTAAAAAGCGAGATTCCGGATCAAGTCCGGAATGACATAAAGGGGGGGCTAATTTTTTATCATTACGTCTTTCGTTATTCCTCGCCTGCATAAAGACCCCCTCACCCTTGATCCCTCTCCCACAAGGGTAGAGGGCAAAAGCGAGAAGATGTATGCGCCGTAGTACCAGAGTGAATAGGCACCTCTTACTTTTTTAGTTCTTTGTAAGACATATTTTTTTTACCAGCAGAATATTTATGAACAAGTTCTTTTCCATAACACATCACACCCTTAAATAGAGATTCTTTTTCTTTAATTGCATTAACAAAACCTTTATTGGCAAGTAGTTTTATATATGGGAAAGTTTTTTCTGACAACAGACGTGAAGACGTATTTGGCACCAACGATGGTATATGGTCACAATTATAATGAACAACACCCTCTACCTCATAAGTTTTGTACAGTTCTTCACTTGAAACAGCCGTCTCTATTAAATCTTTATCACAAGCAGTTACATCGCACACAACACTACCTTTTTTCATCAAGGAAACCATCTGGCGAGTAACCAAATACTCCACCTTAGATTTTGGTAAATCACTTCCTCTAACAGCACAATTAAGAAGAATATCAGACATACTCATAAGCCCAGTTATCTTATCAATTGTATTTTGTGGATTTATGTTATCAAACTCAATTATCTTTCGCCTATCTGCTGTTCGGTTCCACAGGTCTTTCCCCACAAATTTGAGCCCTCGTTCTTCTAAATGTGCAACATCTTTCTCAATAATAACTACATTCATCCCGTTCGCAAGAAAAACTTTTACAGCGTTAGTCCCTGCCTTTCCCATACCTATAACAAGAGCAGTAGGGGGCTGAACACCTTCTAAAAGCCCAACAGGTAGAACACCCTTTTTTTCTATCAACAACTTCATACTTTGCAAAGCAAAAAGAACACCTGTTATTTCACTCATAGGACGAAGCAGGACAAAATCCCCATCTTCTTCTACCCATTCATAAGCAATACCAGTAACTCCACTTGCGACTATCTGACTGATATTTTCAGGGGGTATATTCTCATCAAAGTGTAAGTAGGTAAACAATATTTGCCCGTCTTGTAAATATTTATATTCTTCTACAAGAGGGCATTTGACTTTTATAATCATATCAGCGCTACTAAATATTTTATCTTTTGTTGCAAGCAACGCTCCATTAACTTTATACTCTTCATCAGTAAAGCCAGATTTTTCTCCTGCGCCATTTTCAACAAAAACCTTATGCCCACTTTCTTTCAATATTTTTACTTGTTCAGGTAAAAGCCCCACCCTCGTTTCAAAATTTTTTATTTCCTTTATAAGTCCTATAACCATTTAAATCTCCTATATATTTTGTAATCTTAACTATTTTAGCATATTTTTTAATTAGTTTTATTATTAGGGTAACACAATAAAAAATAAATACATAAAAGAAAGGCGTGTGGGGTGTCATTCACCCACTTTTGCCTTCTATCCTTTGAGGTTTACCCGCCGAAGCTTGTATTTTAACGTAGGTTGGTTTTGGCAGACATACCTTCGCAATGACAAGGGAAGGATAAATACATAAAAGACAAAAGAACCCCTCACTTTCCATCCTCTCCTCAAGGGGAAAGGCAAATAAGGAAAGATTGTCTTCCGGATTTATCCCGAGTACCCCCGAGGGAGTTGCAACGGCACAATGATAAGCAAGGTGTAAAAAAGAGTTTGATTTTGTTTTTTTGTAAAATGTTGCTGAATATGATTTAATATGAACTTATTTATAACCCTTTTAAATTTATTGAAAACTTATGAGCAGATACAAAGACTTAGTTAAAAGAAGACGTCAAAAACAGATTATCATAACAGTTGTTTTCCTATTGGTAATTGCAGGAGGGTGGATATACCCTGCTATAGGGTATCTTGTGCCTTTATGTATGTTGTTAGGCATTTTTTTAGGAATATTTAAAGGTAGGATTTGGTGTAACTATTACTGTCCAAGAGGAAGTTTTTTTGATGTAGCAGGCAAACCTTTAAGCCCACAAAAAAAGATACCCGTTTTTTTAAGAAGTTTTTGGTTTAGGGTTGTTATACTTGTCTTAATGATGCTTATGATGAGTCTACAAATATCAAAAAGGGTTCCAGATTTTAAAAATATTGGAACTTTTTTTGTAACTCTTTTGACTGCTGTTACACTTGTAGGTATAGTTTTGTCTTTAATTATTCACCAGAGAACTTGGTGTTCTTTTTGTCCCGTAGGTTCTTTATCTAACTGGTTTTGCATAAAAGAACCTTTTTTAAAGATCGATTCTACAAAATGTGTCCAATGTAAACTTTGTGCAAAAGTTTGCCCCATCCAACTAAAACCATATAGATTTGCCTCTGAAGGTATAAATGAAGTTTTAGAGAAAGATTGTCTAAGATGTTCTTTATGTGTAGAGGTTTGCCCTAAAGATGCACTTATAAAAAACTAAACGGTTAATACCTTTATTTTTTCGTCCTTGTTCTCCTTACCTTGACTTCTTTTGGGAGTATTATACGAAGGTTGCTTTCTTGTCTTCACAAAGGCGGAATGATAGAAAATAAAAAATTCTATTATTATCGTTCTTTAAATTTTACAGTAAAATGGCAGATTAATATATCCAATGTGTAAGGGTAGGGGAGCAATTAAATTTGACAATATAAGCCATATATTATAAAGTTTCATATAACTTGAATTAAAAAAACAAACAGAATTATACAATGTCCACGGTATGTTATCATCATAAAAAATATGAAAAAACGTGCCTTTATTCTTGGTATTATATTTTCTATATTTACTGCTGTTTTAGACCCATACCTTGTTTTTAAAGGATTGCCAGGTAGGTTTGGTTGGGAATACTGGGCACCAGCGGCAATATTTCTTATCTTTTTTATCCTTATATTATCCTGTATAACTAAAACTTTCCAATTTGATAAATCTGAACTTTTACTAATATTTGTTATGGTTTCATCTGCTTCTATATTACCAAGTTATGGGCTTATGCATTTTGTTATTGCAGAAGTTGCAGGATTAAAATATTTTGCTACCTCTGCCAACCAATGGGAAGAACTTATCCTCTCAAAAATGAAACCACTACTCTTTGTCCAAGACCCAAACTCTGTTAAATGGTTTTTTGAAGGGCTACCACCAGGGGCTACCATTCCATATTTTTCTTGGTTCAAACCTTTAGGTTTTACTTTTTTAACTGTTTTAACATTCTCCTTTTTAAGTATCTGCATTATGTCAATATTTAGAAAACAATGGATTGAAAAAGAACGGCTTATATATCCTTTAATGGTGTTACCTCTCGAAATGGTAAAAAAAGAAGAAGGTACCCGAGTACCCCTACTTTTTAAAGAAGGTTTTTTTTGGGTAGGATTCATTTTTGTTTTTCTATTTTTCCTTTCTAACTGGCTTTCTCTTGTAATAACAGGGCAAGTTCTTCTCAATTTAAGGAAAGGGTTGATTCTTTCTGAACGGTTTGGGTTCTACTTTGTCTTAAACCCTGACTTTCCTATACTTGGATTTTCATACCTTATACCTCGAAGTGTCTCTCTTTCGTTGTGGCTGTTTCTTATTCTTGCAACAGCCGAAAACAGTTTGTTCAATATAATGGGGTTTCGGCTTCCTGGGATGAACCCACCTCTTGCTGGACGTACTGCTGCAAGCACTTTTCAGGGCGGTGGGGCGATGATAGTTCTTGTAATTTTTTTGTTCTGGCGTGCAAGAAAACATATAGGGATGTGTGTCCGCAAAGCCTTTACAGGAGATAAAAACATAGACGATTCCTGTGAAATTTTACCTTACAAAGTATCTGTTTGGGGAGCAATAATAAGTTTTATCCTTATGGCAGGAATTTTGAAATTTATTGGGATGCCTTGGATAGTATCATTTATTTTTCTACTTTTTGTTATGGTCACTTTTATTGGATTAACAAGAATAGTTTGTCAAACAGGGCTACCGTCTGCTCAAACTCAGTGTACTGCATCCGCGTACACTACCAACCTTCTCCCTCCAAATATTGTTACAGATAGCGGTTATATGGCTATAGGATATCAACACAGTTGGAGCGTAACTATGAGAACATCTGTTATGACAACAACAGGTCATATACTTAAATTACAAGAAGAATCCACTATTTCTCCACGCTTTCTATTTGTAGGGATTATAACTGCTATTTTTGTTTCTTATTTTGCTTCCGCCTGGACTCATATCCACCTTGCATATAAAATAGGGGCTTTAAATACAGTTGGAACTTGGTTTGGTGAAAGAATTTTTGGTGGTGGACTTACTTATGAAGTTGCCAACTCTATTTTACCTAATTTGCAGTCCCCAATAGCCTCAGAGGTAGTGCTTTCGAGATGGCTTTTTATGGGTTTTGGCGCTCTTATTATGTGTATTTTAGTTTTTTTACATTCAAAATTTTTATGGTGGCCAATCCATTATATTGGGTTTCCTATATCAGATTCATCTTGCTTGAGGAGGTGGTGGTTTGCCATTTTTTTGGCTTGGTTGATAAAAGGTCTTATACTAAAGTTCGGCGGTACAAATGTATACAGAAAAAGCGTCTTTTTTTTCCTTGGGGTTGTGTTAAGCCATATTACCTGGATGGTAGTTGAAACACTATTAAACCTTATATTTAAAAAATCCGCTTTTGTTGCTTGGTTCTAAAAGTTTTAGACTATTACCGTTTTAAGTATTATAATACAAAATAGTGTTTATAAAAATGGACTTATAAATTTAGTAGTTAACTAACATTAAGATGGAGGAAAAGAATGGAGAAGAAAAAAAAGGCTAAGGCAGTAAAAAAGAGTATTTCCGCTAAAACAACAAGCGTTAAACCCGATAAAAGGAGTTGCGGTTCTGTTAGAAAAGAGAAAGACCTGCTGGGTGAAAAATCTGTACCAAACGATGCCTACTATGGAATACAGACTTTGAGAGGGCTTGAAAATTTTAATATTAGTGGTATCACTCTAAACTTTTTTCCTATAATGATAAGTTCTTTTGCTATAGTGAAGAAAGCTGCTGCTAAAGCAAATTATGACCTTGGACTAATCGAAAAACCCGTCTTCAATGCCATTGTTAAGGCATGCGATGAGATTATTGCAGGGAAATTGAATGACCATTTTCCTATTGATATGATACAGGGCGGAGCTGGAACAACCACAAATATGAATGCCAACGAAGTGGTTGCTAACCGTGCTCTTGAAATAATGGGAAAAAAACGAGGGGAATATCAATTTTGTCATCCTAACAACCACGTAAACCTTTCTCAATCTACCAACGATGTTTATCCGACTGCTGCAAAAATAGCAATTATCAAGAAGAACCAACTACTTATAGATGTTCTTAAGGAATTAATTTCATCTTTTAGAAAAAAAGGTAAAGAATTTGCTTCTGTTATAAAGATAGGTCGGACACAGTTGCAAGACGCTGTCCCTATGACTCTTGGGCAATCTTTTGAGGCTTACGCTGTTACTCTCGAAGAAGAAGTTTTAAGGTTAGAAGAAAACGCAAAACTTTTTCTTGAAGTAAATATGGGTGCAACAGCTATTGGAACAGGTATAAACTCAGACCCAGGGTACGCAAAAAAGGTAGTTTCTTATTTAAAAGAGATAACAAAACTTAAGATTGTTAGTGCAAAAAACCTTATAGAAGCAACTCAAGACGCTGGTTCTTTTGTGATGTATTCTTCTGCTTTAAAAAGAACAGCCATAAAATTGAGTAAGATTTGTGATGATTTACGACTTCTTTCTTCAGGACCGAGAGCTGGCTTTAATGAGATAAACCTTCCACCAATGCAACCGGGTTCTTCAATTATGCCAGGTAAGGTTAACCCTGTAATACCAGAGGTTGTTAACCAGATTGCTTTCAAGGTTATTGGTAACGACCTTACAGTTAGTTTAGCCGCTGCCGCAGGACAACTTGAACTAAATGTTATGTTACCTGTTGTCACTCAGAGCATATTTGAATCGATAGATATCTTGAAAAATGGTATGGATACCCTTAAAACAAGGTGCGTAGACGGTATCACTGCTAATGTAGAGCGTTGTAAAGAGTTGGTCTATAACAGTATTGGGCTACTAACTGCTCTTAACCCTGTTCTTGGTTATGATGTTAGTAACAAACTTGCTAAAGAAGCCAGTGAAACAAATAAAGGGATATACCAACTTATTCTGGAGAAGAAACTTCTTAAAAAAGAAGAACTTGAAGAGTTGCTTAAACCAGAAAATATGATTGCTCCAAAAAAACTTGTAAAAAAAAGTAGTAAAAAACGGTAAAAGCCAGGATAAAACAAATAAAGGAGTTAAAATGGAGAAGATAAGGAAGTGCTTTCTTATTATATTTTTTCTCTTATTTAGTTTTAAATTAAAAGCAGGAGAGTTTCCTATAAAAATCAATGACGTTTCAGGCCTTAACACCTCTTGGCCTATTCTGGCAAGCATTTCTTTTCCGGAAGGAGAACTTACAGATTCTTCAAATATAAGAATAATGAGCGGAGAGAGAGAAGTGCCTTCTCAGATAGATGTAGCAGCAACCTGGCGTGATGGCAGTATTAGGTGGGCATTAGCAGGATTTACTGCATCCCCACAAGGTAATTATAGGGTTGAATTTGGAGAAGGTATCAACAGAGGGCGATACCCTAACCCTTTAAAAGTAACAAAACTGCCCAATGACGGATTTGAAGTAAATACAGGGGTTGCAATATATAGGTTTGATAAAAATCAACTTCTGCCAGATGAAGGTTGGCTTATTGCTGGTAAAGAGAAAAAACAGTTATTGCAAAACTCTGGCGCAGGTGCCTACTTGATAGACAATTCCAACAGAGAAGCAAGAGTATCAGGGGAGGCATCTGAAATAACAAATACTTTCCTTAAGGAAGGTCCCAACCGTTTAGCAATTAAACGTTCTGGCTGGTATGTAACCACTTCAGGAGAGAAACTTGCGCGGGCAGATATATGGTTATATTTCACTGCAGGTGTACCTTATGTTAGGATAACACACACACTTATATTTACAGAAGACACAAACAAGGTATGGTTTAAGGATTATGGGCTTGAGTTCAAAACACCTGAAAAACCAAAAAATACATATTTTTCTCTCGGAACACCTGAAACAGGTATCCAAGTTAGTAGAATAACAAATGATTCTGGTGAAACATATATGCTACAGACCGATTATCCACGTTTTGCTGAGAGAGAGGAGCAGGCAATACTTGGACGAAGTCTAAACAACAAAGATACAACAATCCTTGAAACAAAAACAGCAGGCGACTGGGGTTATGGCGATTATGGTAATTACGGGATAACACTTGTAATGCCTTGGTTGGCAGAAAGGTTCCCCAAAGAAATCTCTTTTGGGCAACGTGGCGCAAGGGCTGTTTTATGGTCAGGTAGAAGCGGTAAAGAACTCGATTTTAGAGCCAAAACTCTTGTAAAAGATTATTTTAAAACCTGGGCAGTAATAGGGTTGAATTTAAAAAAAGATTCAGAACTTGACGTCATCAAAAGTAACGCTCAAGGTACAGCAAGAACACACGATATTTGGTTCTTACCCCGTGTAGGAGAATATAATGCTTTTGCAGTAGAAAAAGTAGCCACTGCATCTTCAAGGCAAATTCTTGCCTTTGCTGACCATAAATGGTTATGTGAAACAGAAGCGATGGGGTACCCTATGCTACATAAAGATACTAAAAAGTTCCCCATAGAAGAATCTCTTATATCGGATTATTGGGAAAGATTTATTTTACCTTTAAAAGCGTTTCCAATGATGGGATATATTGCGTGGGGTTGTTACCCAGACAGAAGTTATACAGAGGCTGCTGGTAAACCTATGTCAACCTTTCATGCTTTATCAAGTTTAAGAGAATATGGAGTTAGGAGAGAACCTTGGAGACATCTGGCAAGGAGTGGTGAAAGAAGGTATTACGACTATGGACATCGTTTTAGTCGTTTCACAGGAGACTGGTACCTTGCACACTGGGATGCGCCAGGTTCGCCAGGGAAGGTTAAAGGAGATTTTATCACCACACCCGGTGGAAGAGGACAGTCAAGGTTATTACCATTTTTCTGGGGCGACCGGTCTCACCCTTGGCTTATTAATGCTGGTGATATTGGACATTGGTTACTTAACTATTACCTTACTGGTGATGAACAATCTCTCGATTTGATTTATCTTGCAAGAAGTTCTTTCGAAAAGAATGGTTGGCGATGGAAAGAAAAGGGTGTTGGAGATCGGCACGCACACGGATTAAGAACTCTTTTAACCTTTTTTATTTTGGATTGGAACCAGGACGTTGGTAACGCTCTTAAAAAAGTTGCAACTGAATCCATTGATATGGATAGCCAAAACGGTTTACGTCTCTTTTTTGCAGGGTACGGTCCAATGTATAAAGACCACCGAGCAAGCCACAATATTTTGGAGTATTACCTTGAAACAAAAGATGAACTTGCAAAAGAAGCGTTCTTAAAACTTCTTGACCAGAGATATAGGTTTGATAGAAGGCAAGCTCCTATTTCTTACAAGAATTATGACGCTTTCACTCATTCTATCGCTTACTGGCTCACCGGGGAAGAAACACATAAAAAGGTTGTTGAACAGACTGTAAGAGATATGTTATATTACACAAGTTTGAACCCGCTTACAGAACAACTAAAACAAAAACCTGCAAATCCGCTCGAGTGGCCTAACCTATATATACACACGCCATTTCCTGGACCTCGTTCTGGTTTTAGTATCGGGCACCACGAGTACCATAACCCTTTTATTGGAATGCCAACAGCTTTAAAGTTTCTTGACAAGGAAGGGTGGAGCGGAAAGACTACACCTGTTTTAGTAAAACCTATGAATGACCCCACAGGAAAAATCTTGTTTAAACATACTAAAGGTCAAGAGACAAAAATGAGTATATACCTTAAAACAAAAGAAAAAAATATACAATTTGAAATCTTGCCTTACCCAGAACAGCAAAAACAAAGACCTGTTGCAGGTATAAAAACAGAAGTAGAAGAGATGATGCCGTTAGGAAAATATTATACAGATAGACCCAATGAATTTCCTGTAATTGATAAAAAATACCATATTTACCTTGAGGTTCCCTCAGAGGTAGCAAGTGGCTTATACCTATTATCTTTTTCTGAAAAAGATACTTTTACACTTCTGGAAATAAATACTGATAAAGCAGCGTTATATTGTCCGGAAGGTTTCTGGTCATTGTGTGTTGGTAACCACGCAGGTTCAGGATACGGTAGAGCAGGAGCAGTTAGACCAGCGTACTTTAAAGTGCCAAAAGATCTTAAAGAACTTGAAGTTTTTATTGGGCGTCCTGCACGCCTTAAAGCCCCAGACGGAACTATTGTTATTGATTGGTCAAATGAAAATATTGGGAAAATTGTTGTTCCAACAGAAGGTAGAACGGGTATATGGAGTTTTGAATTCTTTACTCCTTCTGTAAAAGGTGGTTCCACTCCTTTCTTTATAAAATTGTTAAACGTTGAACCTGTTATAACTTTTGGAACTCCAGACTTTTTTCCAGAAGGGATAACAGGTGTCTCTAAAAAAAGAGTATCAGTTAATTCTCCTTCCACAGAGACAAACCTACAGTTTTCGGAAGGGATAACAGGTAAAGCGATAAAACTATCAGGAGAACAAACTTTAAAATTTTCAAAAGGAGACCCTGTCGATTCAGGAGGTTACACATATTTTCCTTTTGAGAAAGGAACTGTTGAGTTTTGGTTTAAACCTGATTGGACAACTTGGGAAATACCAATCGAAATGACTCAAACTATTGATATTCCTTTCTTAACAAGTTCACATATAAAACTTTCTCATTGGTACTGGAGTGTGCTACATTTTAATAACATCTATGGTAAATTAAGGATGTGGGCAATAGAAGAGAAGAAAAAGTCTATTGCTGCCGGGTTTCAAGGTAGACAATTTTTCAAATCTGGCGAATGGGTACATCTTGCGTATATATGGGATATAAAAGCAGGCGCAAAAAAGATGGAAGGAGAAATGAACATTTTTGTTAATGGCAAAAAACTGCTTACAGAAAATACTCCTTATGGAATAAAGCAAGTAGCAGGAACCACATTGTTTAAACTTGCCGATGATAAAAACGAAGAGATTGTTTTAGGGCCTTTCAATGGAAGTATGGACCTTTTAAGAGTATCTGATAGGGTTATGTATACAGAAGATTTTGAGCCATCAAAAAAATATGGGCTTGATAAGAATACAAGGGTATTTTTTGATTTTGACAATAACCTTAAAGGAGTGTCGGCTTTTACAAAAGAACCAATGGAAGCAAAATAAACAACCTTGGTTGATTAGAACTTTAAAAACAAATGAGGGTAAATCCCACCCGAAAAAAGCCCCTTAAAAAACTGTCGGGATAGTTCCTTCGGGGATACTCGGGATAAAAAGGGGCAAAGGAGAAGAAAATGGAAAGATTAAAGTTTTTAAGGAAAAGTGTAATGTTATTTGTTTTATCAGCCTTCATATTCTCAACCGTTAACGGTTTCTCTAAGGACAATAATAACATCCTCTCAACTAAAAGAACTTCTTCGATGCTTGTCAAATCAATGGATACAACACCTGGATATGTCCTGTTTCAGCATAACGCCGGTAAGGAAACAGTTATCAACATATCTTTTCTCACTTATAGAACGGATATTCAAGCAAGAGTTTACGAGTACCCTTTAGAAGAAAATAGACAGATTGGAGGTGCCACATTTAAAATCGAAGAAGAGACTGCCAGCCCTGTTAAAACAGGTCTTCTATGGTCAGATGAGCCTAATAAAAAATTGTATAATTGTGAACTTAAAATATTATCAGAGGTAGACACAGGTTTGTATGTAGCTTCATTAGAAGGAAACGAATCTCTGGTAGTAAAAACCTCTTCCACAGATAAGATTGCATTATATTGTCCTGATGGATTCTGGTCCGCTATGAAACAGAGTGGGCTAACCAACCTTGAAGAAGGGGTACCTTACTATTTTTATGTCCCTGCAAATATAAGAAACCTTGAACTACTACTGGGTAGACCACATACAATAAAAAATTCAGAAGGAGAAATTGTTTTAAATGCTTCCTCTAATAAAACAGGGGTTGTAACTATCCCAGTAAAAAGAAAGGAAGGAATTTGGAGTATTGAACCTGCCTTTTATGGAAGCAAAACTCTTGGAGTTTCCCCACCATCTTTTGCAAGGCTTCTCAACGTGGAACCCATTGTCTCCTTTGGTGACCCTAAACGTTTACCTATACCCAGCAAGAAACTTCCCTTAAAGAGATACCCTCAATTATCAACAAGAAACTCTCTAAAATTTATCCCAGGTATAACTGGAAGCGCATTAAATTTATCTGGCAACAAAGCCGTCTCTTTTGATAGAGGAAAAAGTATTACTGAAGGCGGTTATACATTCTTCCCTAAAAATACTGGAACTATTGAGTTTTGGTTCAAACCAGACTGGTCAAGTTGTGAGTTACCTATATCTAAAACACCTTTCACTATAAAACAATTTTTAAGAAGCCCTCACATAAATCTTAACTATCTTTATGGTGGAAAACATTGGAATAGAAACTTTTATAGCGATTTACAGATTCAACTTTTAACTGATGAGACCAATATAGGTATATCAAATATAGGTAGACAAGAAAACAACATTTTTTTATATAACCAATGGGTACATCTTGCTTATACTTGGGATATAATGAAGGTCTCTGAGGTGCCAGTTGAATTACCTTCTACACTTCAAATTAAAGGAACTCTTGATTGGCCAAATAAATGGCGAATATTTGGACCTGTCAACACATCAGACAAACTCATACCTACCTCTGTCTTAAATTCTTACCCTGATAAGATTGTTGTTGAAGGAAAAACTTTAGAAGGAGTAGATATTGAGGTAACAAACACGCTCTATGATTTTCCCGATATGTTAAAAAAAGAACCTACTGGAAAGAGCGCTTATATATTTTTGACTTTTAACTCAGCAACAGCACAAGAAGTTACATTTGGAATGGGCGCTGACTGGTGGATGCAAGCTTGGGTAAACGGAAAACTTGTTCACGATTCAACAGAAACCAGCAATATTTATTTTCCTTTCTCTATATGGAACCACCTTGTTACAGTTAAGGTCAATAAAGGAAAAAACATACTTGCAGTAAGATTCTTAAGAGGAGGCGGTTCTGAGTTGGCTTTAGGAGGTCCTGATCAACTAAGAACAACTCCTATGCCACCAAAGCCAGGAGAGATACAAAAACCTGCAGATGGAATAGAAGGTAAGTTTAATATATTTGTAAATGGTAAAAAACTTGAAAATACAAGAGGGCTGATAAGAGAACCTTTTCTTGTTCCTTTAGATGGATGGAGAATTTTTAACCCTTCTACCCAAGAAAAAAATGTAATTATTGGTCCTTTGGAGGGAAGTATAGACAACCTTAGGATATCTGATAGGGTTAGATATAATGAGGATTTTGTACCAGAAACAGGTGCACCAGAGTTAGATAAAAATACTCGAGCTCTCTTCTTTTTTGACGGGAACCTTAAAGGAGTATCGGCTTTTACAAAAGAACCTATTGTTGGTAAATAAGTGGTAAAAAAGTATGTGGTGTCTACTCACTCTGGTACTACGGCGCATACACCTTCTACGCCACAATCGGGCACTCTGAGAACTCACCCTTCTGCACAAAGAGCGTCTCCGAAGGGTTCAACAGGCTCAGAGTAGGGGAACAAAAGGCTTGAACCTTTTGTTAACAGCCCGATTCTTGCTTGAGTTGTAGTAGCACCTCGTAATTCGT
>JALNXB010000023.1 GCA_023230585.1 bacterium | reverse complement strand
CTAACCGACGCTTTTTGTCGTTGCGAAGGAACGCTTTGTGTGACTGCGGCAATCCTCGCTTTTATCCCCACTATTGTTTATTCCCATTCCTTTTCCGCCTACGGCGAGATTGCCACGCTAAGAAACCCCTCCTACGCCAAGGCTTCGGCGGGTAAAGCTCGCAAGATAAACTACAAAAGACGGAATGGGGGAAAAGCGCAAAGCTAACTGCCCCTCCACCTACGCTACAATACAAGCTTCGGCGGATAAACCTCATCCCATTAACCTCTTTACAAACTCTTGGGGACTTACACCCCAAACATCCTCAAGGGTAGAAGGCAAAAATGGGAAGGTGTATGCGCCGTAGTACCAGAGTGAGTAGACACCACATACGTCTTTCTTTTATGCTTTTATCCTTGCCTTTGCTTTTCTTTCATTAAAAAAGTATGTGTTTAGGAACGAATTACGAGGTGCAACTACACCTCAAGCAAGAATCGGGCTGTTAACAAAAGGTTCAAGCCTTTTGTTCCCCTACTCTGAGCCTGTTAAGCCCTTCGGAGACGCCCTTTGTGCAGAAGGGTGAGTTCTCAGAGTGCCTGATTGTTGTGTAGAAGGTGTATGCGCCGTAGTACCAGAGTGAGTAGACACCACATACTTTTTTGTCCCTTATTCTTCCTTTTCTTCGCCTATATCCACAAGTACCTTTTTTACTTCTTCTTCCGTTTCTCTTAGTTTTGCTCTACATACTTTTAGCAACAACGAAGCTCTTTTAACCTTTTCAAGAAGACTGTCCATCTCTATATCTTCATTTTCAATCAGAGCAACTATCTCTTCAAGTTCAGCAAGGGCGTTGGAATATGTCATTTCTTCTTTTTTTGCCATTTTTTCACCTCGTTTTTTTGACTTTTGTGACTCTACTTTCTACCTCACCTGTATGAAATTTTGTTTTTATAGAATCCCCAGTTTGGAGTTCTTCAAAGTTTTTTACAAGTGAACCATTCTTAAAAGTGAGTGTGTATCCTTTTTTAAGCACATTTACAGGGTTCATCAAATCTATCTTATCTTTATATCTTTCAATAGAGATTTTTTTACTTTTAAAAAAGACTGTAATACCTTTTAAAACAATTTCTGGTAATTGTTTTAACTTAAACTCGTTTGCAGCAAGCTGTTTTGAGGTACTATTTTTAAAGTTTTCTATTAGGGCATTAAAAGACTGCTTTTTTTGTTGAATAAAAAAGTTTGTAAAAATAAGAAGATGTTTATCTATCGTTGAAAGGGTTTCCTGTTGCTTGGCAAGTTGATTATTTAACTGAATAGAAAATCTTCTTCCTGCCTGTTCAAGATTCTCTTCAAACTCTCTTGTTTTTAAGATAATAAACTCAGCAACAGCTGTAGGACTTATCAACTTAGTGTGGGCAACAATATCTGCAACAGTCTCATCTCTTTGATGTCCAATACCTGTGATAACAGGGATAGGGCATAGAGCAATGGCTTTACCTATATTGTGGTTATCAAAACTATGTAAATCAACCTTATCACCCCCACCTCTAATTATTATTGCTATATCAAACTTACCTTCTTTTATAGAAGGGGAACCTAAAGCTTCAGTTATAGATTTTTCTGAAAGTTCTCCTTGCATATAAGCATGAAAAAGTTCTGTTTTGAAAAGGTATTTATAAGGGTTGTTATTGAGGGTGTTCATAAAATCTTCATAACCAGCTGCAGTAGGAGAAGATATAACCGCAATTCTTTGTGGAACTGTTGGGAAAGGTAACAACTTGTTTTTGTTTAGAAGACCTTCTTTTTCAAGTAGAGCAAGTATCTTTTTTTTATGTAGCGCAAATTCTCCGAGGGTATAAGAAGGGTCTATATCATTAACATTTAATTTAAATCCGTATACCCCATGAAAAAGCACTTCTATTAATAGAAGTACCTTCATCCCATCTTTAAGAGGTTGACCTGTTGCTTCGGTAAACTTTCTGCTTATATATTCAAACCTGTTTTTCCATATAACTCCACCTGTTTTTGCAATAACTGAGTGTTGATTTTTTTCTACAAGGTCCAAATAACAGTGTTGTGAATAGGTATGAACCTTTAAATCGGCTATTTCAGCACTCACCCAATATTGTAGCGGAAAAGATGTATCAAGGGAGTTTTTTACTGCCTCTAAAAAGTTTTTTAATGTTAAAGTTTCCATAACATAAAATTATAACAGAAAGCCGTTAAATATAAAAGTTTAGTTATTATAAGGGCTTTGATTTGTTGAGAAAGATCTAATATAAAAGTTAGTATAACAACTACTACCCACTTTGTCACCATTATGAAGTGGTAATAAAAAACGAGATTCCGGATCAAGTCCGGAATGACATATAAGGGGCAATCTCATACTTTATCATTACGTCTTTTGTTTTTGGTTAAGTTGCTAACTGTCCCTCCACCTACGTCAAGGTATACCTGCCGAAGCTTGTATTTTAGCGTAGGTTGGCTTCAGCGGGTAAAACTCGCAAGACTAACTACAAAAGACGGAATGGGGGGCTATTTCTTTTCGTATACTTGACTAAGACGAAGGTCTGACCTCCGCAAAATACTTATAGGTACAACCTTCATCACTTGTAATGACAATCTTTCCTTATTTGCCTCTCCCCCTGAGGGAGAGGATGCAAGGTGAGGGGGGGGTTCTTTTATGTCTTTATCTGCCGTTTTGTGGCATTGCGAGGAATGCTTCTAATGATGTGGCAACCCTCGTCTTGATCCTTCTACCCCTCGGAGATACTCGGGACAAGACCCCAAGGGTAGAGGGCAAAAGCGGGAGAGAGTAAATAACGCACATACGCTTCTCTCTTATCCTTTATCCTTGTCTTGCCGTTTTGTGGCATTGCGAGCGCTTAAAGGATAGCCAAATTTGGCATATTATGTAAAAAAGGATAAAATGAAAGGGTTGTAAATAGAGTAAAGGGTTCCTATGATAGAGATTGAATTATTTATTTTGCGCTTGTAGCTCAACCGGATAGAGCGTTGGCCTCCGGAGCCGAAGGCTGTGAGTTCGAATCTCACCAAGCGCACTGCAGATTTTCTTTTGTAACCTATGCCTGTGGAGCTCTCTTCAAATTGAGCCAATACCCTATCTTAAAAAATTAGAGTTTTTCCAGTTCTTTTTGCATAAGATTTATCTTGTAGCTGAGAGTTTCTGGTGTAACAAAAAACTCGTGGGCTTCAGGATGATATCCAAAATCTTTGTTCCTCTCAACAATTTCCTTATCCTTTTTGGTAATAGATATCTGTTTTTCAAAAAGTTTTTTGAGTTTGTTTATTGTTTGCCTGTCTTTCTGGTTTTTCTTATAAAGGTTAAGTAGCCGGTAAAACTCTATTATATCAATAGTGCTTTCAATCAATAGACCTATATGAACAGCCATATCAAGCTCTTTATTGTACCTCTTGTTCTGTTTGTTATTCTCAAGTTGTCCTTCTTTGAGAATTTCAATACCTTTATCCCAGTCTGCAAGAAGTTTTGTAAAAACTCTCACAACAAAATGTGGAGTAAACGGGTTAATCCAGGTTTCAAGGTTTTCGCCTACCTTGATGTGCCCGTCTTTATCTCTTGGCAGAGGACGCCATGAAGGTATAACACCTGTCTTTTCCGCTTCCAAAGAAAGAGGGTATGCAGTTGAATAATTGACAGGAGAGTTGTAAAGAAAAGGTATACTGAAAGGGTAATTTTTCCACGCTTTTGAAAAGAGTTTCCATGCCTTTGTAACGTAACTGGCAGTTTTTCGGTCTCCAAACTCGCTTATTGCGATCTCTTTAACTACTTTTGATGCAGAGAGTTCTGGGTTAAGAGACATCTTTCCTGCTACCTTGCTCATAGGAGTAATATCTCCCCCAAATATCCAGCAACCGAGATATCCGTCTACATTAATATTTCTCATCCTGGATATTTTTTCAGCAAGTATGTACGGAACAGGAATGTAAGGGACGGTAACAAGTTCATGGGTTGTGCCGAGTTGTATCTTTGCCATAATTTTCAAAGCTCTGCTTTTTGCTTGAGAATATATGTCCTTAAACCGTTTTGATGGACCTGTAAAAGAAAAACTATATTCGTTAACAGGAATTTTTTTATTAAGAACTTTTATTGAGCCGCCTCTTTCAAAATCTGCCATAAGAATAACGTCGTTGGGAAGTAAACTTACAAGTTGTTTTTGTGGGTCTGGCTCTATAATGTACCAACTCCAATTCCAGACGATAGTTTCGGACTGTGGGCTTGCTGTTTTTATGCCTGAATTGACAAGAGTTACTATTTCTGCGACAACCTCGGAAGGGTTACGTATAATGCACCTTTCACAGCCAAACTGAGTTTCTGTTTTGTCTGTCAAATTTTTCTGCCACTTGGGATAATGGGAGTAGCAGTGGGTGTGAAATTCGCTTGCGGTTATCATAAATGTACCACCTAAACCAGAGACTTTTTTAAAGAGGTTATAACTGCTCTGAAAGAGATAATCTTTTACTTTTTGAGTGCTTGAGCAGAGGGCATAACAGTTTCCAGAAAGACGTCCTTTAACGTCGTCATTTTTCTGCCAGAAAACGCTATCAGCGGGGAAACCGCGAGGTTCACATAGGTACAGAAAAACTTTTAATCCGTATCTACCTGCTTTTTCAACAAGTTTGTTGAGAGCAGGAATCTGTTCTTTTTCTTTTTGACCAAATTCTGGGAAAATATCTGAGCCAACAATGTTGCTAAGAACACAATGTATCCATATTGAGTTAAATCCTTCACTTGCGACTTCTTCAAGGTAATTTTCTGGATGTGTCTTTAAAGAATCTTCTATCTCTCTCCCGTAAAAATCCGACCACGGAGAACGTATTATCCTTGGTCCGCTCAGCGGTTTCATATAACTCTCCTTTCTCTCCTCCCCTTCCCACTTTGTTCCCCACCTTGGTTGCAAACCTCGGAGGTTTGTCCCGAGTGCCTCCGAGGGAATTGCCACGTTATGAAATCCCTCAGAAAACCTGTCGGGACAAGCCACTCGCAAAGATGGACTGGGAAAAGCCCCCCTCATCCTTGATCCTTCTCCCCTTGGGGTAGAAGGCAAAATGTGTGGTATTTCCTCTCAACGCTCCTCTCCTTTTGGAGCTTGTCCCAGTATCTTTGAGAGATTTTATCTCTTTTAAGGTTCTAAAATATTTATGTTGTCAGGTAGGTCGCTTTCAAACTTTTCTGGGTTTCCAACAATAAGGATTGTAAGTTTATCAGGGAAAATATATTTGTTTGCTACCCTTGCAATATCTTCTCTAGTAACATTCTTTACGCCTTGGATAAGTTTTTGAGGGTAGTCTGAAGGGTATCCATAAAATTCGTATCTTATAATCCGTGTTATTATTTTATCTTTAGTATCAGACCAGAACACTTCACTATTTATGATACCTTCTTTTGCAACTGTAAGTTCTTCATCGGTTATTCCTACCGACGCAAGACTTATCTCTTTTTGCATAAGGTCAATTGCTTCAAGGGTTCTTTCGGATTTTGTCTGTACTCCAGCTGAAAATGTACCTGTGTAACCTAACTCTCCTCCAAACCCTGCCCAAGCGCTGTATGCAAGCCCTTTCTCTTGCCTGATATTTTTTGAAAACCTTGAATTCCAACTAGCTCCAAGAATCCTGCTTATGACAAGCGCTGTAAAGTAATCAGGGTCATCTCTTCTTAACCCGATATGTCCCATCTTTATTATGGATTGTGTTGCTTCTTTTTTGATTATCAAGTTTGTGGTTGAAGGGTTTATTGCAAAATCTATCTCGGGTGCAGAAGGTATAGGTACTTTCTCTGGTGACCAAGTTTTAAACTCTTTTTTTATATATTGGAGCATTTCATCTTTATCAAAGTCACCCCAGACACCTAATATAATGTTTTGAGGTTGAAAAAAAGTTTTATGAAACTGAAAAATGTCATCTTGAGTAATGTTTTTGATAGTTTCATACTCAATAGTTCTAGCATAAGGGCTTTTTGTGCCATACAAGAGTTTTCTAAATTCTCTATTTGAAATCTCATCTATATCATCGTCTCTTCTACTGATAGCCGTGTTGTGTCGTATTTTAGATAACTCAATTTTTGTTTTGTCAAAAGAAGGTTGTTTCAACAGAGCAACAAAGATAGGAAAAATATGTGTAAAATTATCTGTATCTATCAACCCTTGTGCCCATCCTATATCTTTACCTACTCCAAAACTCAAACGAGCACCAAAATTTTCAAGAGTTTTATCTATATTATCTCCACTGATATCACCTGCTCCACCGGTTCTTATAGTATCAAAAGTTATTGATGCTAACCCTATCTTTTCTTCTGGGTCGTATTTTGTACCAGTTTTAATAGTTGAATAAAAATTTATTAAAGGTAGACTATGGTCTTCCATAAGAATAAGAGTCAACCCATTAGGTAACACCTCTTTTGTGTAGGATGGTAATGTTGTTTCTGGTAAAGGGGGAAATTTAAATTGTTCTATTTTTTTTGATAACATTTTTGGTGCACACCCGTTAAAAAGTAAGGTTATAGCAATAAAAAAAAAGAGTTTTTTATCCATCGTTAATCCTTTTTTAAAGGTTCTATTTTACCAATAGTTCTTCTAGCTTCCGTAAAATATTCTTTAGCAACCCTTTTTATATCCTCTAAAGAAACGTCTCTAATCTTTTCTTCATACTTAAAAAGATTCTGCCAATCTCCGGTTATTGCTTTATAGTATGCAAGTTCTCTTGCTAACTTTCTTTTAGATTTCAAAGAAGCTAAAAGTTCTATTCTAAGTCTTGCTTTGGCACCTAAAATCTCTTCTTCTGTCAAACATCCTTTTTTAAGGTCTTCTATAGTTTCAATGATTGATGTTTCAAGTTGTTTGTTGTTGCCATTTTGGGAAGAGATAGCAAAAAGGTAAAATATACCTGGATATTGAGGAGTCCAACACCAAGAACCAGTTGATACCGCAGATTTTTCTTCTTTCACAAGACGTTGATATAGTTTTGAAGTTCTGCCACTTGCAAGTATTTCAGCACACACTTGAAGAGCGGGTACGTCTTTATGTTTAATATCTGGTATAGGGTATCCGAGTAAAAAAATAGGTTGAGAATCCATATTAATAACAAACTGTTTTTCAGAAACACTCTCTGGTTCTGTGAAAGTCTTAACTGGAGGAGTTTGACCTGAAGGAATATTTTCAAAGTATTTCTTTACAAGAGGTAAAAATGTGTCTGGATATATATCGCCTGCTACAGAAATAATGATATTTGAGGGTATATAATATTTTTTGTAAAAGTTTTTGACTTTTTCTCGAGACATATTGTTTAGGTCTTCAGAATAACCTACAATAGGGTTTCTATAAGGATGTATTTTATATATTAAACCTAAAAACTCTTCCATAAGTTTTCCAAATGGAGAGTTATCTACCCTCATCCTACGTTCCTCTTTGACTACTTCAAGTTCTTCATAGAACCCTCTGAATACTGGATTAAAAAGCCTGTTAGATTCTAAAGCAGCCCAAAGTTCTACTCTGTTTGAAGGTAGTTCTACCCAAAAAGCGGTCATATCATAACTACAATAAGCGTTTGGTCCAACAGCACCGTGCATATCAAGAATTTTCCCAAACTCATTAGACACGTTAAAAGTTGCCGCTTTACTGTTAAGAGCAGAAAATTCTTCATAAAGTTGTTTTATTAATGGACTATTATGTGGTTGTGAAAGTTGAATACTTTTAATCTCTTTATATTTTTTATCAATCTTTTCTAAAATAGATTTTTCTGTTCTCCAATCTGTTGTCCCAAGTGTAGGTGTTCCGTTAAAAGCAAGATGTTCAATAAGATGACTTATTCCTGTGTCGCCAAGTTTTTCGTTAACGCTTCCAACCTTAACGTGTATATGAAATGAAACAACTGGGGCAGTATGGTCTTCAAGTAAAATAAAGTGGAGCCCATTTTTAAGTGTATGTTCGGTTATTCTGTTCTTATATTGGTCCATTGTAGATGAAAAAAGTCGGCAAGAAAAAGATAATATTATAAAAAAAATTAGTACTATCCTTCTAATGTATATGTTTGTTGAACTTTGTTGTCCTTTAGTTATATTTGTAGCCATAATGTGAATATTCAGTAAACCCTGTCTCGCTATTCTAAAACTTACCTGCATAAATCTTTTGTGCAGGTGAAAACTTGTTTCCACTATACAAGCAAGGTTGGGGTTCATTCCCAATTTTTAGTAAATATCAGCAAACCATCCCCAACTCTCCTCCCTCAGGAATGCTCGGGATAAGCCTCATCCCATTAACTTGCTCTGCAGACCCCTCATCCTTGATCCTTCTCCCCCAAGGGCAGAAGGCAAAAACTCCTTATTTCTGCAAATCCGTAAGGCAGACTACCTGCTCTGAACGGTGTTTACTGAGGACGTACATCATAATTTGCTTCTGATATTAGCAAAATATTGTGATGACAAACAAACTGAGCGGTTTTTAATATAACTTATATATTAGGTATTGTCATCTTCTCTTTTTTCTTCGTCTTTATCGTTTGGCAAGAAATCTTTGTCTAACAGGTTTTCTTCCAATGTTGTTAGTTCAGGGTCATCTTTAGTTATTGATAAAAACCAGAATAGACCTGCAGTAAAAAGGAAAATAGCAATTATTTGAGTAGGGTATAACCCAAGGCTGGTTTCAAGTAGATCTCCTCTAAATTTATCTATTGTGTACCTAATGAAGGCAAACCCCATTATATATGCACTAAAAACTGTACCCTCTTTAAGTTTTCGCTTATTTAGGCACAAAAGAAGAGCAAATAGAAAAAGGTGACATACTGTATAATATAATTGTGTAGGATGAACCTTAGTTAACAGGTGAGGGAATTTAACTGCCCACGGTAGTTCAGACGGTTTCCCCCAACAACACCCGTTTAAAAAACAGCCGACTCTTCCTAAAGCCTGTGCAAGAGGGACTGGAACTGATATCAGGTCAAGGGTTTTGCGTAGATTAAAGTTTTTGATTTTAGAGTATAGAAATAGAAAAATAATAGCAGAAATAATAGCCCCTTCTGCTGCCAAACCGCCGTTTCTTATTGAAACTATCTCGAGAAGGTTTCTATAATAATAGTGGAAATGTACAAGAATATGTAGAACTCGTCCCCCTATTATTCCCCATAATACCGAAAAAAAGATTATATTTGATATAGTATCTTGTGTATAATTATTCTGACGGGCAAGTTTTTGGAATATTAAACTGCTTATAAAAACTCCAATTGCTACCATTACTCCATACCAATAAATAACAAAACTACCTATTGTGAGAAATTCGGGGTACATCTTTCTCCTTAATCTGTTCCAGTAAAATTAAGCATACACCCGTAACAATAAATGTGTCAGCTAAATTGAATACTGGCCAAATATGTAGGTTAATAAAATCTATAACTGAATTTACTCTTATTCTATCGGTCATATTACCTAAAATTCCGCCTTCAATCATCCCAAAAGCAATCTGAAGTTTAATGGTTTTTTCTTTCTGTTTAAGAAGGTATATTAAAATAAGAGTTGCTATCACTAAAGAAGTGCCAACAATAAAATATTTCAGATTGCATCTGCTCAACATACCAAAACATATACCTGTATTTCTCACAAGTGTAAGTGAAAAATATCTAAATATATCAAATGAAATAGCACCGTGCTCAAGTAAATTTATTATAATAAACTTTGAAATTTGGTCTAAAGCAAAAGCAACAGCAGATGTCACATAAAAAAAATTAAGGCTCTTATTCTCCACTTTTTTCTTTCTCTCGCTGGCAGGCGATACAGAGTTTAGCGTAAGGTAGAGCTTTGAGCCTTGTTTTAGCAATCTTTTTTCCGCATTCATCGCATATACCAAAGGTGTTGTTTTCAAGTTTTTGTAATGATTCTCTAATACTGTTTAGGGTTTTCTGTTCAGCATCAGAAAGGTTTATTTCAAGCCCTTTTCCAAACTCATCAGTTCCGTAGTCGGCTAAATGCGTAGGAATACCTTTCTCCCCTTTTGTAAGCATTTCTCTTGAATGACCTAAGTTTTTACAGATACGTTCTTTCTCTCTGTCAAGAAGTTTTTTATAAAACTCTTTCTCTTTTTTTAGCATAATTAGTCCTCCTAAACATCAAAGATAATTGATGCGGCAAACATATCAGTTTGTTTTTCTATTTTAAGATTATGATAAGTTGCTGCTTTAATCTCTTTTTCCTGACCACTTACACTTCTACCTTCTATTTTACATACAAGAACATTTTCTTTCTTTAGTGTATAAATTTTCTTGACAGACACCTTGCCGGCTTTTCTTTTAACCTCTGCGTAATATATAAGTTCATTAAGAAATTTTACCAACAGGTCTTCTAAATTATCAGCAGAAATTTTTATTCTTATGGTCTCCTCTTTTGTATCAGAATATTGAAAACCTGTTATAAAAGAGAGCGCTTCAGAACTGTTTTCAAAAAGAGTTTCAATATTCTCACCATAAACGGTTGCTTTTATGTCTGCTGTATGACTGAGAATCTCAAATTTCTTCATCTTCTTTTGATACAAGGGCTAAGTCCATTATTACATCTCCCTTAGCAAGTTTTATAAGCCGAACACCTTGTGTGTTTCTGCTGACCGTTCTTGCATCATCAGCAGTCATCCTAATAGTTACTCCACCTTTAGTAATTAAAATGAGTTCATCTTTTGGTTTAACGGATTTTATTCCTATAACATACCCGTTTCTACCGCCTGTTTTTATATCTATGATACCTGTACCGCCTCTGTGTTGTTTGCGGTAATTGTAGATCATAGTTCTTTTTCCATAACCTTTTGAACATACGGTAAACAATGACCTTTCTTTATCAGTAGGAGCAAAAACTCCACAGCCCACAACTTCGTCTTCTTTCTTTTTGAACCTTATACCAATAACCCCTATAGAATTTCTTCCGACAGGTTTTACTTCTTTTTCTGAGAATCTTATGCTTAATCCGTGTTTTGTGCTTAACAGTATATCTTGCTTACCATCTGTTGCACGTACTTCAATAAGCCTGTCACCATCTCTTAAGTTTATACCTCTTATGCCACCTCTTCTTGGTCTGCTATATAGGTTTAGAATAGTTTTTTTAACTATCCCCTTTTGGGTTATCATTAGAAGGTAACTATCTTCTGAAAACTCTTTAACAGGTATTACAGCCGATATCCTCTCTTTTGTATCAATGGTTAAAAGGTTCACTATTGGCTTTCCTTTAGCATTTTTTCCTGCATCAGGTATTAGATATCCTTTTAGCCAGTGCACTTGACCTGTTTCAGTAAAGAAAAGGATAGTGTCTGTAGTAGAACAGACAAAAAGGTGTTTAACGTAATCTTCTTCTTTAGTTTTAACTCCAATAAACCCTTTTCCACCTCTTCTTTGGCGTCTATAAAGTTCTAAAGAAGTTCTCTTTATATACCCTTCCAAAGAAACAGTAACAATGATATCTTCTGGTTGTATAAGGTCAAGTTCATCAAAATCCTCAATTGAACCAGTTATTTCTGTTCTTCTTTCGTCTCCGAACCTATCTTTTATGTCGTTCAGTTCATTTTTAATAATTTGTTTAACCTTTTCAGGGCTTGCCAATATTTCTTTCAACTCTGCTATTGTTTTCTGTAACTCTTCTTGTTCTTTAAGTATTTTAACCCTTTCAAGTCCAACCAATCTTGATAAAGGCATAGCAAGAACTGCCTGAGATTGTTTGTCGCTCATTTTGAATGTAGCTACAAGGGTTGTTCTTGCCTCTTCTACTGTATGAGATTCTCTAATTATTTTTATAACCTCATCAAGGTTATCGAGAGCAATTATAAGTCCACATATTATATGGTACCTATCTTCAGCTTTTCTTAATTCAAAAGCAGCCCTTCGCAAAACTATCTCTTTACGATGGTCAAGAAATAGTTGTAACATCTCTTTTATGTTAAGAAGTTTTGGCTGATGGTTAGATAAAGCGAGGTTAATGATACCGTATGATGTCTGAAGTTGAGTAAACTTGTATAGTTGGTTGATTATAATATCTGCGTTTTCGCCTCTTTTGATTTCTAAAACTATTCTCATACCTGATTTATCTGATTCGTCTCTTACTTCACTTATACCGCTTATCTTGTTTTCAGAAGAAAGGCGAGCTATTTGAGATACAAGATTTGCTTTGTTAACCTCATAAGGTATCTCTGTTATAATAATAGATTCTCTCTTTTTGTTCTCCTCTACGTCAACCTTTCCGCGTATTGTGAGAATTCCTTTACCTGTTGTATAAGCTTGTCTTATACTTTCTCTTCCGCATATAGAGGCTCCTGTTGGAAAATCTGGACCAGGTAAAACTTCCATTATCTCTTCGATGGTTATATCAGGATTATCTATAAGTTCCATTAAGGCTGCTACTACTTCATTTAAATTATGTGGCGGAATGTTTGTAGCCATTCCTACAGCAATACCAGAAGAACCGTTTATTAGAAGGTTGGGCACTTTACTTGGCAATACCAAAGGTTCCATAAGAGAATCATCAAAGTTAGGCATAAAATCTATTGTATCTTTCTCTATATCAGAAAGAATGTCCATAGAAATTTGTTTAAATCTTGCTTCTGTATACCTCATTGCAGCTGGAGGGTCTCCATCTATAGAACCAAAGTTTCCTTGCCCGTCAATAAGAGGGTATCTGAGCGAGAAGGTCTGGGTCATTCTTGCTATAGATTCATATATAGCTGCATCACCATGAGGGTGATATTTTCCCATTACTTCACCAACAATTCTTGCAGATTTTTTGTGGGCTTTACCTGGTTCTATTCCAAGTTCCATCATCCCATAAAGGATTCTTCTGTGTACAGGTTTTAACCCATCTCTTACGTCAGGTAAAGCTCTTCCTACAATTACGCTCATAGCGTAATCTATATAGGAACTTTTCATTTCATCTTCTACGCCAATAGGTACTATTTTTCCTTCGTCTGCCATTCTTTTTTCCATCCTTTTTAATATGCGTAATGTTTTAACGCAAATATCTTTGTAAAATCCTAAATCTAAATATCAAGATTTTTTACTTCTTTAGCATACCTTTCTATAAAATCTCGTCTTGGTTCTACTGCATCACCCATAAGAACTGTAAAAATCTCTTCTGCTTTTGCAGCATCCTCAAGCACAACTCTTTTCATTCTACGGGTTTCTGGGTCCATTGTTGTTTCCCACAACTGTGAAGGGTTCATTTCTCCAAGCCCTTTATATCTTTGAATCGAAAGCCCTTTTTTACCTTTTGCCTTAATTGTTTCATAAAGGTCGGGAAAATTGTAATATTCGATTTTGTTTTCACCTTCTTCAAGAGCAAATATTTTATCGTAAGTAGATTCAAGTTTTATGCCATACTCTTCAAGTTTAGTTAAAATTTTTTCTATATCTCTTGCTTCATAAAGTTCAACAAGTTTATAATCTCTCTCCTCAGTAGAAAATAGGTCTATCTCTTCTTTACCTTGCTCCCGTAAAAAATCAGATAGTTCTTTGTCTGTTGCAAAAAGTCGTTTCTTGTCTTCATATATTATCCAGTAGATGGGAGTTTTATTATGCTCTTTTCTATAGTCAAACACATCTTCTATCTCTAATTCTTTGTTTTCCAAACTTTTCTTAATCTCATTAAGTTTTTTGCTTAAAGTTGCAAGACTTGAAAAATGGTTATTGCTATCCAACAGTTGATCACCTTGTTTGATTTTAAGAGAAACGTTATCTTTTGCAAACTGAACAAGAGTTTTATCCATATCATTTTCTGTATCTATATAAACCTCTTTCCTACCTTTCTTAATTTTATAGAGAGGAGGTTGAGCAATATATATATACCCATGTTTTATAAGATCTAACATTTGTCTGTAAAAGAATGTCAAAAGAAGGGTTCTTATATGTGCCCCGTCTACGTCTGCGTCAGCCATAATAATGATTCTGTTATACCTTGTTTTTGTTATATCAAAATCTTCTCCCACTCCGCCACCTATTGCACTTATCATCATTTTGACTTCTTCGTTATTTAAGACTTTCTCGAGAGGCGCTTTTTCGGTATTGATAATTTTACCTCTAAGCGGAAGTATTGCCTGAAAAAACCTGTCACGTCCCTGCTTAGCACTTCCTCCAGCAGAATCTCCTTCAACTATAAAGATTTCTCTTTTGTCGGGCTCTTTTATAGTACAGTCAGCAAGTTTTCCAGGTAGGGCGCCGGTTTCAGAAAGTTTTTTTCTTGTAAGTTCACGGGCTTTTCTTGCTGCTTCTCTTGCTCTTGCGGTTGAGACACATTTATTGATTATTTCTCTTGCAGGTTCAGGGTTTTCTTCAAGAAAAGTAAAAACCTGTTGAGAGGTTATACTTTCTACAAGGAACCTAATTTTAGAGTTTCCAAGTTTTGTTTTGGTCTGCCCTTCAAACTGAGGTTCTGCAAGTTTAACGCTAACTACAGCAACAAGCCCTTCTCTTATATCTTCACCAGCAAGAGATTTGTCATTAAGAAAACCGTTGTTTTTGCCGTACTCATTAATAGCTCTCGTGATGCCACCTCTAAACCCTGTAATATGGGTTCCTCCTTCTTTTGTGTTCACATTGTTAGCAAAAGATAGTACCGTTTCGCTATACCCATCGTTATATTGAAAAGAAACCTCTACCTCTATATCCTCTTCGGATTTCTTAAAATATAAGGGAGAATTAAAAAGAATTTTTTTGTTACGGTTCAGATATTCTACAAAAGAGATAAGACCACCTTCATAATGAAAATCTTCTTTTACTTCTTTCCTCTCATCTTCAAAATTAATCTTAATACCTGCATTCAAAAAGGCAAGTTCTCTAAATCTTCCGGTAAGAATAGTGTCGTCAAATTCAAATGTTTCAAATATATCTTCATCTGGTTTAAAAGTGATTTTAGTGCCTGTTGTTTTTGTTTTTCCAATAACAGTAAGAGCAGTGACTGGTTTACCTTTTTCATACCTTTGGTGATATACTTCTCCGTTTCTTTTAACTTCTACCTCAAACCATTCGGAAAGAGCGTTTACAACAGAAACACCAACTCCGTGCAAACCACCTGAAACCCTATAAGCTTTTTTGTCAAACTTACCTCCAGCATGTAAAACCGTCATAATAACTTCTACTGCTGGTCTATTTTCTGTTTTATGTATATCTACTGGAATACCTCTACCATTATCAGATACTGTAACGCTATTGTCTGTATGTACGGTTATTAGTATTTCATCACAAAAACCTGCCATAGACTCATCTATACTATTATCCATAACCTCATAGACAAGATGGTGAAGGCCAGATATAGAAGTATCTCCAATATACATAGCAGGTCTTTTCCTGACAGCTTCTATTCCGCCAAGAACCTGTATAGTAGTCGCATCATATTTCTGTTCATTTATAGCCATTTTCTTCTTCTCCGTTCATTATCGCACAATATTTTTCTATTTTAGTAAATCGTGCGGTGTTATTGTGTCAAATCAATATAGTACACTATTTTATTGTAAATGTCAATTTATATATACTAAAATTGTTATTTAAAAATTGATATAAAAACTTCCTTGCCAGTGTAGGCTCTTTTTTTTAAATATTCTTTCTTTTTTATAGTGTTTTTCTCCCTAAAACCCATTGTATTAAGGGGTTCTAAAATATTTGACAATATTTGTAAGGAGGGAGTAAAATAATAGCAAAAACTAGGTTTTTATAACCATATATAGAATGTAAGATGAATATGTAATATAGTAGTTTTCTTGAAAAAACAGTCAAACAGGTAAAGGGGGTGAAATAAATGAAAAAAAAGGGTTTTACCTTAATAGAGTTGTTAGTAGTTATAGCAATAATAGCAATACTTGCCGCAATGCTTCTACCTGCTTTAGCCAAAGCAAGAGAGACTGCAAGACGAGGTGTTTGTCTTGCCAACCTTAAACAACTTGGTCTTGTTCTCCATATTTATGCACAGGACTGGGGTGGATGGTTTCCTCTTCTTGAGCCAAGAGAAGATATGGATTTTGCAGACGAAGCCGCTCGAGCAGCTTCCAAAACTAACAGGTCATTAGCTTTACTTACAGGGCAGACGGTCCCAACAAACGCTCAAACTGGTAGTTCCAGCCCTGCGTTAGAAACCCCTGCCTATATAACAGACTGTAACCTTTTTGTTTGCCCAAGTACATCCCAGAAACCATCAACTGCTAGACCAGGTTCAATTACCACTTCTACCTGTTCATACGCTTATGCTTACGGTCTTTCTATACAGACACATCCAGATACAGCCATAATGGCAGATAGAAAAGATGGTTATAACGCATGGACTGTAAGTAATCAACATCTTAGAATGGGAGAACTTAGAGAAAATCACGACTGGTTTGGTCTGAACGTTCTTTATGTTGGAGGCCACGCAAAATGGGCTTCTACGTATTTGCGTGGTGGGCCATATAGGTATTTAGACGTTAAAGATTTTCCTAACTGTCGTCAAACAAACCCCCTAAGCAGACCATATACCTTGAGAGACCCTTACAAAGAGTATTAGGTAACAATTTTAATAAAATTGGAGATGAGAAAAAATGAAAAAGAGAGGTTTTACACTGATAGAGTTGTTGGTGGTAATAGCAATAATAGCAATACTTGCCGCAATGCTTCTACCAGCTCTTTCTAAAGCCAGAGCAAGAGCAAAAAGTACTGCTTGTATGAACAACTTAAAACAGATTGGCATAGGGGTTGCTATGTATATGCAGGATTATGATAGTTATTGGCCCAGTTTTCTTTATGATAGTTGCTACAGGCCTTATATATCTACTGATGTGATAGTGTGTCCTGCTGAAAAACCTTATAAATACGATTCTTCAAAACCGTATGCCACCTACGGTGCAAGAAAAACTTATTTACCTCCAACAATTGCTGATTCGAACACTATTTATAATGGTAAAAAATTTGAGATGGCAGGATATGCGATATCTGATTTCTGGATATTTGCGGATAGTTTAGCCAATGTAGCCTCTACTGATACATATTATAGACAACAGTATCGTATTGCAAATTATGCAGACTCAAGCACAAGTCCCGGAAGAATTCATTTTAGGCATAATGGAAATGTAAACCTTCTTTTTCTTGATGGGCACGTTGAAAGTGCCACACAATCACGGTTTATTGAAGCAACAAACACTTTTGTTATTGATACTTCAGCAAAATTCAACGAAATCTTCTATTTTGATAAGAACTATAATTACAAATCATTACATTTAAAGTAGCAAGTAGTAATTGTTGTAAGGTGACCAATAGGGTATTTTTAATCTTGTTGCTTTAAAAAAAAGAGATAATAGATAAAATTGTTAGTATAATAAATTTCTATAACACTTTAAATTATGACTGTAAGGTAAAAGAGCAATCAATTTAGTTGACGTCATATAAGGAGGAAAACTTGTGAAGATTAAAAAATCTTATTGGGTTATTGTGGTCTTTTTTTTCCTTTTAGGTAACATAAGCAGGGCAAATGAATTTGGTTTAAAAATAAATGATATATCTAACCTAAATTCCTCTTGGCCTCTTGTTGCAAGTATATCCTTTCCAAAAGGGGAACTTAAAGATATATCTGCAGTAAGGATAATGAGTGGAGATACAGAAATACCTTCTCAGGTGGATATATCGGCTACTTGGATGGACGGAACTGTTAGGTGGGCATTGGCTGGTTTTACATCTTCACCACAAGGAAATTATAGGGTTGAATACGGTCAGGAAGTCAAAAGAAGGGATTATCCTAACCCTTTGAAAGTAACAGAGCAAGCCAATGGTGGATTTACTGTTAATACAGGGGTTGCAGAGTATAGGTTTGAAAAAGACAAACTCCTTCCAGAAGAAGGTTGGCTTACATCCGGCGGAGAGAGGATTCAGATATTAAGCAATTCTGGTTTAGGTGCATACCTTGTTACTAACTCAGGAATAGAAGCAAGAGTGGCAGGAGAATCTGCAGAGGTTACCAACTCTGTGCTTAAAGATGGTCCTAACCGGTTTGTTATTAAACGTTCAGGTTGGTATGTAACCCAATCTGGAGTGAAGGTTGCGAGAGCAGATGTCTGGTTCTACTTTTCTGCAGGGGTTCCTTATATAAAGATTACTCATTCCTTGATATTGACAGAAGATACAAACAAGATTTGGGTTAAAGATTATGGTTTGGAATTTAAGACTCCCACATCTCCTGATAATGTCTACTGTGCAACAGGTGCAATAGGCAAAGAGATTGTTAGAAAAGTTTCAGCAAAAGATTCTGAAATATATATGCTTCAAGACCAGTATCCTCATTTTATTGAACGAGATTCTAAAGCTGTAATAGGAAGTTTCTCAAACCGAAAAAATACAACTCTCGAAGAGATGAAAGTTGCAGGTGATTGGGCTTTTGGGGAATATAACAATTTTGGTATAACTTTGGTAATGCCTTGGTTAGCAGAAAGGTTCCCTAAAGAAATATCTTTTGGTGCGCGGGGCGCAAGGGCTGTCTTATGGTCAAACCGTAGCGGTAGAGAACTCGATTTTCGTTCAGAAACTCTTGCTAAAGAATATTGGCAAGGTTGGGCTGATAAAGGACGAGGTAGTCCTGGTAAAGCAAGACTTGCAAAAATTCCTAGTAATGCCCAAGGTTCTGCTGGTACTCACGATATATGGTTCTTACCTTTAAAGGGAAACTATCAAGAGGCAGTTGTAAAAAAGGTTGCTGTTGCTGCCGCAAGAACACCTCTTGTTATTGCAGACCCTGAATGGTTGTGTGAAACCGAGGCTCTTGGCGTACCTATGTACCATAAAGATATTACAAAATTTCCTAACGAAGAGTTATATATATCGGATTGTTGGGATAGGTTATTGCTTCCCAATGTACTGTTCCCAATGAACGGGTACATAAATTGGGGACATAGCCCTTATATTGGTTATTTTAATAGAGGCGGTCAATGGATATCTTCTTTTACTTCTTACGGTAATATGAACTGTTATTTTTTACAAAGACACGCCTGGTACCTTTTTGCTCGAAGTGGAGAAAGAAAGTATTTTAATTATGCCCACCGATATAACCGAATTACGGGAGATTACGCTCTTATACATTGGGATGCTCCAGACAAACCTAAAGGAATGTTTACCTGGCAGAAAGCACCCATAAAAAGTTTGCCACATTATTGGGGTAACACCTACAAGATGTATGATATGATGCCAAATGATATTGGGCATTGGCCTCTCGAGTATTATTTAACGGGGGATGAGAGATCTAAAGATATAACTATGCTTATAGGTGATACTTTCAAAAAGAAGTGGAGTTTGAAAGATGCAACCAATATTAGAGATACCCACAGTTTTCTAACAATACGAAAGTTTGTGGTTCTTTATATGTTGACAGGAGATGAGTTTTTTGCAAAAAAAGCAAAAGAACTTGCAGATATTTTTATTGATATAAAAGAACAGACAGGTGTTGCTAAAAAATATTCTGATTATGGATGTACTATGTATAAAGATCAGAGACACGTTGTTGATCTATATATGTATTACACTGAAACAGGCGATGAACTTGGCAAACAAGCGTTTTTAAAATTACTTAACCATAGATATTTTTACAATAGAAACCCTCACGCACAGACTTACCAAAGTATAGCCGCTTTTGCTTACCCTATAGCCTACCAGTTGACTGGTGATGAAAATTATCTTAAAGTTGCTGCCCAAACCTTAAGAAGCGGTTTTGGTTCTTCTTTTCGGACTCTTGAAGAACAACTAAAAACAATGCCCACTGACCCTGGTAAGTGGCGAACTATGCCAAATTATGGAATAGCTTCTCATTCTCATCCTTTTTTAGCAGTACCTGCGGCTTTAAAGTTTTTAAAAGATAAAGGGTGGCAAGGAGAAAATTGGCCTGTTTTGGTAAAAGGTGCTCAGGCTAATAATGCTAAAATACTTTTTGAACATAAGAAAGGTAGAGAAACAATCTTTAATATCCACGTTGTAACATCGCCGGGCGGTAAAATAAACACAGAACTATTTTCTTATCCATCTCTTCAACCAAAATCTTTAAGCGAATTTAAGACAGAGTTTGAACAGAGGATATTGGTACCACGGATTTTAAGTGCGAAAGCCGCAAGACCAATGTATAGAGACGACGAAGCAGAATTCCAATATTGGGTTAAAGTGACAGTTCCTACAACCATTGATGAAGGTCTTTATCTTCTTTCTTTTGGAGGGAACGAATCTTTTACAGTTCTTGATTCTACCTCTGATAAGGTTTCTCTATATTGTCCCGAAGGGTACTGGACAGCAACAGAAGTAGAGGGAGACGGTTGGGCGGTTACAGGGCAGATGGAAGCAGGAAGACTTGGAGAGAACGCTCCGTTCTATTTTAGGGTGCCTAAAGGTCTTGAAACTCTTGAGATATTTGTGAACAGGCCACAGATAATAAAAGCTCCAGACGGGACAGTTGTTGTTGGAGGTGAGAATAAAAATACTGGAAAACTTAGTATTCCAGTAAGAGGTAGAAACGGTATTTGGAGTGCCCATAAAATATCATCTGCGGGGACAGACGGTGCTGGTCTTGTTTACACTCAGTTGCTAAACATTGAACCTGTTGTTGCGTTTGGTTCTCCTAACAGGTTGTCTGAACAAGTAACAGGAATACCTACCCAAAAAGTGTCTGTTGTTTCTACCTCTGAATCAAAGAATGATTTAGAGTTTGTTGAAGGAATAGATGGTAAAGGGTTAAGACTATCAGACAAAAAATCTGTATCTTTTCCTGCAGGGCAAGAACTGTCTATGGGGGGATACTCTTTCTTCCCAGGGCTTCAAGGTACAGTAGAATTCTGGTATAAACCTGACTGGTCAATTCAGGATATAATTTTAGGTAGAGGAGATTCTTTTAGGGTAAAATCGTTTTTAACAGGACCTCACGCACATCTTGGATATAGATACGGTATAAGGTTTAGAGATAAATTCTTTTATAGCGACGTTATTCTTGAACTTCTTGGAGAACTCTCAAAAGAGAAACTTGATCCAAGATTTATACATCGTAAATCTATGGTTGGTAAAGAAGAAAGGTATATTTTTAAAAAAGGGGAATGGAATCATATTGCCTACACTTGGGCTTTTGCTGAGCCAGAAAAAGTATCTTCAGTAGAAAAAATAGAAGGAAACCTCACTTGGCCAGTTGTTTGGAGGATATTTGGTCCCGTTGATAAGAACGACCCCATTTTGCCTAAAGAAGTTCTTAATTCCTACCCCGAAGAGATAGTGGTGGCAGGAAAAACTCTTAAGAAAAATGATAAGGTTGTTAGACAGACAAGGTATGATTTTCCGGGTATTCTTAAAGGAGAGTTTCAAGAAAAAACAGCATATATTTTCTTGAACCTTAAATCTCCAAGGGCACAGAAAGTTACTTTGGGAATGGGAGCTGACTGGTGGATGCAGGCTTGGGTGAATGGGGAACTTGTACTTGATACAACAGAAACTTCTAATGTACATTATCCGTTTTCTATATGGAACCATACAGTCAATGTTGATTTAAAGAAAGGCGATAACATACTTGCAGTTAGATATATTAGAAGTAAGACCTCTCTTTTGGCTCTTGGAGGTCCCAAGGAATTACGTACTCCTGCTTCTGGTGATATACAATGGGAATTTTCGATATTTGTAAACGGTAAATGTATGAACGAATATCGTAACCGCCTCCAAGTAAGGTTTTTAAGGCAACCCAAAGATAAAGAAACATTAAAACCGTCTACAAAACGTAAAGATGTTGTATTAGGTCCTTTTGACGGGACAATGGATACGTTAAGAATCTCTGATATTGTAAGATATAATAGTGATTTTACTCCTTCTAAAAAAGCACCAGAGCTTGATGAAAACACAAGAGCGCTTTTCTTGTTTAATGGAAACCTTAAAGGAGTATCTGCTCAAACAGAAGGGGCCTTGGAAGCAAAGTAAGGGCAAACTTATTGTAGTTTGAGATGAATACTTACAGTAAAAAGATAAGGGGTTAGAATAAATGTGTTTAGCAGTACCTATGAAGGTTTTAAAGATATATGAAAATAAGGCTATTGCGGAGTTTGGAGGGTTGAGGAAAGAGGTAAATATAGAACTTGTATCTTCTTTAAAAGAAGGCGATTATATTATTGTACATGCAGGATGCGCTATTGAAAAACTTGACAAAAAATATGCACAAGAGACTTTAAACTTGTTGGCTAAACTTACTTTTTAATCTTAAACAATAAGGCCCCTGCCACGAATACTTCGGGATAAGGAGGCTTTATAACGCCACAAAACGGTAGATAAGAAAGGAATATAGGAGGAAAGATGAGGTTCTATTATAGTGTTTTTGTTGGATTTTTTCTTTTGGTTTGTATATCTTTGTCTGTAATATCTATTGAAGCCAGTGAAGATTCTCGTATAAAACTCGATTTTTCTAAAATAAAAAACAATTCTCCTGTTGATTGGCAAGGTTCTCGTGGAGGAACGTTTACCAACTTTTCTTATGATGAGAAAGAAGGTATTGCCACATTTTCTCTTGATACAAATTGGCGTGGTTTTTCAAACGTTGTAGAACTTACCCCCGGTCGTTACATCTTGAGAGCAGTAGCAAAATCTAACTCTTTTGCACCAAAACTTTATCTTGACAAATTTCCTTATGCTGGAGGCACTATTATATTTACTTTGGCTTTAGGTGTTTCTGATGAATTTAAAGAGGTTGTTTTACCTTTTTATGTTGAAGGTAAAGAAAATAAACAGTTTAAAGTAGGTATAGCAAGAGTTTATCAAGACCCCGCCCCTCATAAAGCGATAGTCCAAATAAAAGAGATGGAGATAGTACGTCTTGGAGACACAGTTTTACCTGATAATTGGGCAACAACACTTACTAAAAGCAGTAGTCATGACCTTGACCTTTTAAAAGAGATAACCCGACCTGATAGGCCTGGGAAGGTTATATTTAAAGATTCTCTTATTGGCACTGAATTGTGGTTGATGACACAAGGCGGGCAGACAAACCTTTCTTATGCAGGTAGCCAAGATTTTAGTAATGAAGGAAAATTCCTTCATGCTGGGCATAGGGTTCCAGGGGATATAGTCAAAACAGATGGGACTTTTCATTATATGAACCCATTGAGAGGTAAACCAGGCAGTTGGGCAAGCAGAATAATGTGGCTTTTCCCTTGGGAAGTAAAGAGACTTCCTGCTGGTAGCAACCCTTATGATTGGATATGTGTTAGCAGAAACTATAAAGAAGAAAAATTTTTAAACCTCGAGACGGGCGCAACCCATAAAATAACATTTCCTGTTAAACCTAACTGGCAGATTATTCAGACACCTTCAGAAAACGGTGGTAGAGGTCCAAAACTTAAATTTATCACCCAAGAAACGCTTGTTTGGAGGTCCGATGATAAAAAACAGATAGGAGTATCAGATATAGAAGGCAATAAATTTCAAGCATTTAAGATAAAAAGCATTTCAAACAAACCTGAAAACGATGTTATATACCCTTCTGGAACCAGAGGAACAGCATCATACGCAATGAACTCAGCGTGGGGCAAGTCTGGTAAAAACTGGATAAACGCTACAGATAAATCTGGGATGAGATATTTTCTTTTTGAACTCAACCGTAACAACCATTTTACAGATGAAAACCCGTATCAAGTATGGGCTCTACCTTTAACTTTAGATAATAATAAGGGGCTATTAAAAGTTGTGTCAACACCAGATGTAGAACAACTTACTTGGCAAGATGTAAAGATGTCTGATTACTGGCAAGGGGGTAACTGGTGGAATCTTGCAGGTGGTTCACACCGCTCTGGAGATAACGCTGTATTGCTCCTTGAAGATGGAACACTTTTAAATATGAATGCCCTTGGTATGCACAGTAATTTTTGGAACACTATTAGCGTTAATTCGCCTTATGATAGGAAGGTGAGGTATATAGGTTCTTTCCCAGATGTTGACCACGTTAGTTGGCCGCACGAGTTTAAGAGAGATAATGATTACGCTTTCGCTTGGTCAAAAATTGCTCCAACCGTTCCTTTTATAATGATAGACCTTAAACACGATACTATGTGGACAGTAGCCGCAAAAAACTCCGTAGATTTAGCTGAAAGAGCAGCCGCATCAGCAAGGTTGGAAACTCCAGGCAAACGTGGTAGCGGTAGGGGGTTAGCGCGCCTTATATGGTCCCACCCCAATCCAAGTCCTGACTATACAAAGGTTATATACGCTTCTTCAATGCTTACAGTTGAACACCCTGATTACCCGTTAGGGGATACTTATGTAGCGATAGTTCGGTATCCTATGCCACCAGAAAACCTTAAAATAAAAGGTAAGTCTCTCTCTTGGGAAAAACCTCATTACCACGATGAGATTAAAGGGTACAACCTATACTCTTCTACTGAAAGCGGTAGAGGTTACTCAAAAATTAATAAAGAACCCATACAAGGTGAAACTTATACTTTCTCTACTGTATCTAAAGGGTTTTATGTTATGACAAGTGTTGAACATTCAGGGTTGGAGAGTAGAAGGTTTTCTAATGAAGTACAGTTTGGCACAAATAAGAGGTATAGACATTATTACGAAGCAGAATTAGGGGATATAAACAGACCAATGGTGCCTTTTTTTGAGCCTAAACACGCAAGCGATTCGTACGCCGTTGGAATTACCGACCCTGAAATGGTATACAAAGAGGGGTTAAGTAAAGGGTTAAAAGGCAATGTATCAATAAAAGTAAATGTGCCTGTGAAAGGGTCCACAAAACTTATGGGACGTGTTAGAGGAATGTCGCAGTTGGAGTGTGAAACCTTTACAACTGGTTGGAAACAGACGGGTGAAATTGGCAGTGGAAGTTTTGTTGTAAAAATAGATGGCAGACAAGTAGGTAAGATACCTGTAAAAGGGTACGAATGGAAGTGGGTACCTATTGATACAGGTGTAGTATCTATGACAAAAGGGGAACATATAATAACATTTGAAACAGGAGATACAAGAATATCTCTCGATAACATTCTTGTAACAAATGATAGGGGTTTTGTGCCTTCAGGTAAAAGTAATCAGCCATCAACACCTCCAAGTGTTCCGTCTGGATTAAAAACGGAAGGTATGGTGGTGGAGGGTAAAGACCTTAGTTGGGGTGGTAGAAAGGTTAAGGCACCTTACTTTAAACTTCTTTGGAATGAATCTCAATCTGCCCAAGGCGTGAGATATTATAATATCTATCGTTCAGAAACACCAAAGTTTGATATAGGTCCTTCAACATTAGCAGGAAGCGTTTCAGAACCAGTCTTTGTTGATTGTGTGCTTGAGCCGGGTAGGGTATATTATTATAAGGTAACAGCAATAGATAACTGGGATAATAGTTCTGCTGGTTCTGAACCTTTACCTGTTAGAATTAAATAATATATTTTTAACAAGGTATGAAACTATAGAAGGATGAACGGTGAAGGGTTTATCCCGAGTACCCCCGTGGGATTTCTCAACGTGGCAATCCCTCTTTTGTATGCATAAGAAAAGTAAAATCAAAAAGTTAGTGTTACAAATATTAGATTAGCCAAAACAACTCAAATATAGGAGTGGATATGTCTACAGAAGAGATGATATTTCCTGGAAAAACTTGGATTAAAGGAGACCCCGAAGAGTTCGGTTTTACAAAGAAAGCATTACAAGATATGGATGAAAATATGAAGCAGGCAGAGGCAAACGGTGCGCTTATACTTAACGGGCGTTTTCTTGTTGAATGGAACTACGCAGGTCCGTCTGAGCGAACCGTAGAAATTCAGTCCTGTACAAAATCTATTACCAGTATGATGTTGGGACTGGCTGTTCAAGATGGCTTAATTCCTAACATTGATGTATTTGTGAAAGATTATTGGCCCGATTTTGAAAACGGTCCCTATACTGATAAGATAACATTTAGGCATCTTGCTACTATGACCTCAGGAATATCTTCTGGAGGTGCTTTTGTTGCCCAGTTAAGCTATTTTGACCCTGGCAATATGGAGCCGGGTAAGGAACACCACTATACCAACTCCCAATCAAATGCTCTTGCTTCTGCTTTAACCTACCTTTACGAAAGAACACTCAGCGATGTAATACAAGAGAAGGTATTAAGCACTTTAGAAATAGAAGATAAGTTTAGATGGTGGGTAGGAAAAATGGCTCCGATTCAAGGTTATAGTATTGAAAAGATAGTAACTGCAAAAGGAGAAGAAGTGCCTGTTAATATAGGCGCTTGGGGAACTCAATGGTCAGCAAGGGATTTAGCAAGGGTTGGGCTTTTGTATCTAAATAAAGGTATGTGGAAAGACAAAAGGGTGCTTGCTGAAGAATTTGTTAAAGAGAGCCTTACAGATATACCTTTTGAAGTTAAAGAGTGGCGTTTAGGCAAATGGTTTGAAAATCAGCCTAGAACACAAAAATATCTAATGAATGTGGGTTATGGGTTGAGTTGGTGGACTACAAGAGGTGCTGAGACAGAGGTCTGGAATATGGGTGGTAATGGAGGTCAGTTTTGTCTGTTAATACCTGAGTATGGAGTGGTTATGACCAAAATTAATGGATATGCCAAAAGACCTTTTATAGCAAAAAATGCCTTTGTGCCAACAATTCTTGACTGTTTAAGGTAGTTTATTATGGTTTGCTTTGTAAATAGAGGAACTTGTCAACCGAAACTGTAACGTAGGAGGATAAAATGGTGAGGGGGACTTTTGCTCTTTGCTTTCCACCCTTGGGCTTTGTACCGAGTACCTCTGAGGGAGGAGAAGATAAAGTTTTAAGGATTAACGTATGAAATATGTATCAGAATTTAGGAACAATGCTAATATTCAACAATTGGTAAAAGAGATACATATACAATCTAAAAAACTTTCAAAACAGATAAATCTTATGGAAGTGTGTGGCACTCACACAATGTCAATAGGTAGGTACGGTATACGAGGGTTGTTACCCAGTTCAGTAAACCTTCTATCTGGACCAGGTTGCCCTGTATGTGTAACTTCCAACAGGTACTTTGATATTGCTATGACTCTTGCTTTGCAACCAAACGTCCTTGTTGCAACTTTTGGAGATATTCTAAGAGTTCCCGGTTCATTTTCTACTCTTGAAAAAGAAAATTCTAAAAACAATAACATAAAAGTCGTCTACTCACCTTTTGAATGTATACCTCTTGCAGAAAAATACCCTAACAAAAACATTCTTTTCCTTGGTGTTGGTTTTGAAACAACCTCTCCGATTGTTGCTGCCACATTAAAAGAATCCAAACGGTTAAAAATAAAAAATCTGTATATATTATCAGGTCACAAACTTATTCTACCTGCAATGGAGTTTATTCTTGATTCTGGAGAAGTAAAAATAGATGGTTTTTTATGTCCTGGACACGTAAGTGCTATTACAGGTAGTCACATATATAAGAAAATTTCTACTAAATATAGTATTCCTTCTGTTGTTAGCGGATTTGAACCAACAGATATTTTGCAGTCAATTTTGATGCTTGTTGCAAGCATTGCAGGTAAAGAAAAACCGTGTGTTAAAAATCAGTATATAAGGGTTGTAAAAATAAACGGGAACCCTAAAGCCATATCTCTTATTTCGGAAGTTTTTACAGAAACAAACTCAGAATGGCGAGGGTTAGGGGTTATTCCTAAAAGTGGGCTTTCCTTAAAAAAAGAGTATATTGATTTTGACCCAGAAAAGAGGTTCACAATAAAAATCAAAAAACCTAAAGAAGATAAAGACTGTATATGTGGCAGTATTTTAAAAGGTGTAAAAACTCCTATTGAGTGTAAATTGTTTGCTAAAAAATGTACACCTCAACATCCTGTTGGACCTTGTATGGTATCTTCAGAGGGAACCTGTGCCTCTTTTTATATGTACGAAAAACTAAACTGAAATGGATAAAAAGATTCTTCTTTCGTATGGTAGTGGTGGAAGGTTGATGAACTCTCTTATAAAAGATGTTTTTTTGAAACATTTTAAGAGTAATACATTGAAAAGACTTGACGATTCAGCAGTATTAAACAATATAAGCGAAAAATATGATCTAAGTTTTACTACCGATTCTTATACTGTAAACCCGCTCTTTTTTCCCGGTGGAAATATAGGTAAACTATCAATCTGTGGTACAGTCAACGATATCTCTGTAATGGGTGCAGAACCGCTCTTTATCTCTTGTGGAATAATTGTTGAGGAAGGATTTGAAATAGAAGAACTAAATAGAATTATTGAGTCTATGTCAAAAACATCTACACAGGCAGGAGTAGAAATAGTTACAGGGGATTTCAAGGTAGTTGAAAAGGGGAAAATAGATAAACTTTTTATAAATACCTCTGGGATAGGTATATCAAAAAAAAATATATGTTTTGAGAGAAATAAATTAGAATGTGGTGATAAAATAATTATAAACGGTAGTATAGGTGAACACGAACTTTCAGTTCTTCTTGCCCGTAAAGAGTTTGATGTAGAATCAAATATAAAAAGTGATTGTGCTCCTCTTAACGCTCTGGTTCAAGTAGTTACGGAGAAACATATTAACGATATAAAATTTATGAGAGACCCAACTCGTGGAGGTGTAGCAACTACTTTAAACGAAATATCAGATAATATGTCTTACGGAATACTTCTTTATGAGAAAGAAATTCCTGTGAAAAAGCAAGTGATGGCTCTGTGTGAAATTCTTGGATTTGACCCACTATATCTTGCTAACGAAGGTAAAGTGCTTATTATTTGTAAAGAAAAGGCGTCACTAAGTATACTTTCTCTAATGAAAAAAGAAAAATATGGTAAAGATTCAAAAATTATCGGCGAGGTTACAGAAGAACCCAAAGGTAAGGTGGCCATAAAAACAATTTCTGGAGGCAGCAGAATGTTACCAATGCTTTCAGGGGGACAACT
>JALNXB010000022.1 GCA_023230585.1 bacterium | reverse complement strand
TGAAATATGATTTGATGTTTGAAAACTTTAATGAGTTTCAGTTAGTACAAAATTGTTAAAAATAAAAGTCTTTAGGGTAGAATTTTTTGACTTTTAACATAGGAGAAGAACAAAAGGCTTGAACCTTTTGTTAACAGCCCGATTCTTGCTTGAGTTGTAGTAGCACCTTGTAATTCGTGAATAGACACATACTTTTTTAACGAATAAAAGACAAAAAAATAATAAGGATAAATACGAGGGTTGCCACGTCATTAGAAGACATTCCTCGCAATGCCACAAAACGGCAGTTAAAGACATAAAAGAAAAGCGTATGTGGTGTCTACTCACTCTGGTACTACGGTGCATACACCTTCCCTCTTTTTGCCCTCTACCCTTGGGGGTTCTTGGGATAGAGAGCCCTCAGGGGTTTGCAAAGAGGTTAATGGGATGAGGCTTGTCCGCCGAAGCTTGTATTTTAGCGTAGGTGGAGGGGATTTTGCTTTACGCTTTCGTTTTTTACGTTCCCCCCCCCATTCCGTCTTTGCGAGCGCCTCTTGGCGTAGGAGGGGTTTCTTAGTGTGGCAATTCCCTTGGGGGGGGTGCAAAGAAGTTAATGGGACAAAATCTCAGGATGAGAGTGCGTGGATGGTTTGCTGAATATTTCCTACCACAGATATATTAATGATAAGTCAAAATGAAGATGGTTTTATTTGTAAGAAGTTTGTAGTTTGATACTGACAATAAAGGACGATAACTGGAGGCAAAATGTTGAAATCTAAAAACAAATTTCCTTTACTTCAAATTGCTCTCGATTTTACAGAAACTGAGAGAGCTATGAAGGTAGCAATAGAAGCTGTAAAAGAAGGTGTTGAATGGGTGGAAGCCGGAACACCTCTTATTAAATCTGAAGGTATTGGTGTGGTTAGGGCTCTAAAAAAAGAGTTCCCTAACAAGACTGTTATAGCTGATATGAAGATTATGGATACAGGAAGATTTGAAGCAGAAATGGCTTTTAAGTCAGGAGCTGATGTAGTGGTTGTAATGGGAGCAGCTTCTGATAGTACAATAAGAGAAGCAGTTGAAGCGTCCGTAAATTATGGTGGCAAGGTTATGGTGGATTTGATGGAAAACTTTGCTTCCGCCGAAAGAGCTATAGAAGTAGAAAAACTTGGAGTCCATTATATTGGGGTGCATATTCCAATTGATAACCAAATGAAAGGTAAAACAGATTTTTCTTTGATAAGACAGATTTCAGAATCTGTTGATATACCTGTTGCAGCGGCTGGTGGTATCAATTCTGAAAATATTGTTGAAGCAGTTAACTCAGGGGCTTCTATACTTATTGTTGGTGGAGCTATAACAAAATCTGTTAATGTTGAAGAATCTGTAAAAAATATTTATAAAGCCCTCAAAGATAAGGTTTCTATAAAAACAGACCTATACAAGAGAGCCTCTTTAGACGGTATAGACGCTCTCTTTAAAAAAATATCTACATCTAACCTAACAGACGCTATGCATAGGCAAGGTTGGGTGAGAGGGGTGGTGCCTATTTTGAAGGATAACTGTAAAATTAGTGGTAAGGCAGTAACTGTGCGTACATATCCCGGCGACTGGGCAAAACCTGTGGAAGCGATAGATATTGCTGATGAAAATTCTGTGATAATAATAGATGCTGGCGGGGTTGCGCCTGCTGTATGGGGAGAACTTGCAACCTGTAGCGCTATAACAAAAAAGGTTGCAGGGGTTGTTATATACGGTGGGGTAAGAGATGTTGAGGCAATAAGAAGATTAAATTATCCTATTTTTGCAACACTAATATGTCCTGAAGCGTCAGAACCGAAGGGGTTTGGAGAAATAAATGTTCCAATAAGGATAGGTAACCAGACAATATACCCGAATGATTGGATATTGGGAGATTCTGATGGAGTTGCAGTAGTTTCTCAGGATAGAGTAGTAGAAACTGTTAATAGGGCGATGGATGTGCTTGAAAGAGAAAACAGGATAAGAAAAGAGATACAGGATGGCGGAACATTAAGCAGTGTTGCAAACCTTCTTAAATGGGAAAAAATAAAATAAGGAGAAACAAGACGTGAATAGAGTCCTTAAGAAAGAGGTGCTTGGAGATAAGATTAAAAGGATGGAACTAAAAGCTCCTCTTATATCAGAGAAAGCTAAACCTGGTCAGTTTGTAGTATTGAGGGTTGATGAAAAAGGCGAAAGGATACCACTTACTATTGCAGGCGTAAATAAAAATAAAGGTACTGTTTCTATAATTTTTCAAGAACTTGGTACTTCAACAGTAAAACTTGGTCTGCTTAACGAAGGAGAGAAAGTCTTAAATATTGTGGGACCTCTTGGGAATCCAGTAGATATAGAAAACTATGGTACTGTCTGTATGGTTGTTGGAGGTGTTGGTGCAGCTTTTATATATTGGATGGCAAAATCTTTTAAATCTGTTGGTAATTACATTATCACGATAATGGGTGCAAGAAACAGTTCTCTTCTTATTCTTGAAAAAGAGATGCAAGAGTTAAGTAATGAGATTTATATATCTACAGATGATGGGAGCAAAGGTACAAAAGGGTTTACCACAGATATACTTTCAGAACTCATATCGTCTAACAAAAAGATAGATTACCTTTTTACTGCTGGGCCTATTCCTATGATGAAGAGAATAAGTGAAATTACCAAACAATCTAAAATAAAAACGATAGCAAGTTTAAACCCTATAATGGTAGATGGTACAGGTATGTGCGGAGGGTGCAGGGTAACAGTTGGTGGTGAAGTTAAGTTTGCTTGTGTTGATGGCCCAGATTTTGATGCTCACTTAGTGGATTTTGATGAACTACTTAAACGGACATCCCTCTACAAGAAAGAAGAAGCTCTTTCTTATAAACATAGATGTAAGATAGGGTTGGATAGACGATATGGAAGTTTTTGAGTTAAAGGTTGATAACACTAAACAATTGGCAATTAAAACATCTAAGGTGCTTGCCTCAGGGGGAGTTGCCATAATACCAACAGATACTGTTTATGGGATAGTATGTGACGGGCTTAATATAAAAGCAAAAGAGAAGATTTTTAGCATAAAAAAACGCTCTTATGAGAAACCTCTTATTGGATTTGTAGATAAAGTAAATAAAGCAGAACGTTTTGCGTATATGCCTCAGTATGCTCTATCTTTTATAAGAAAAAGATGGCCAGGAGCAACTACGTTTATATTTAAAAGTAGAGAAAACTTGGAATATATGGTTACTGGTGACGGTAAAGTTGCTTTTAGAATACCTAATTACGATTTTATACGTGAAGTTACGAAACATTTTGAAGTGGTTGCTTCCACGAGCGCTAATATTTCAGGTGAAAATAACCCCATCTCTGTTGAAGAGATGCCAGATACTCTTAAAAAAATGGCAGATATAGTTATATCAGCTGGAGATATTGAGAGGAACCCATCTGCTTTATGGGACGTAACAAAAAAAACACCTTGTTTGCTGAGAGGTAAAATTCTTTTTGTATGTTTAGGTAATACCTGTCGAAGCCCTATAGCAGAGTACCTATTGAAAGAAATGTTAAAAAATGCTGGTATTCAGATTAGAGTAGAGTCGGCTGGCTTAGGTATTTCTCACGAAAGCACAGCCGACCCATTAGCATATATAGCAATGGCAGAAAAAGGTATCGATATGGGCGATTTTGTTTCAAGACAGTTAACATCTTATATGGCAAAAAACTTTGATTTGATATATGTGATGGAAGAAGCACACCGAAACAAAGTTCTGTTACGCTTTCCTAACGCTGAAGATAAAGTAACTGTTCTTGGAGTAGAAGACCCTTTTGGAGAATCTCTCGATTTTTATAGAAGAATAACAGAGAAGATATCTCTTCTTATTAAAGAGGTTGTTCTTCCGAGATTGTGTTGCTATGAATCGGTTACAAAAGATAACCCCTTGTTGTAGGAGGTAATATGAAGATAGGAATAGGAAGTGACCACGCAGGTTACGATATGAAAGAATTTCTTAAAGACGCTTTAATTAAAGAAGGTTATGAAATTAAGGATTATGGAACAAGTATAAAAAAATCGGTTGATTACCCAGATTTTGCAGAAAAACTTGCTAAAGGTATAAAAAAACGAGAGGTTAAAACAGGTATTCTGATTTGTGGCACAGGAATTGGTATATCTATTGCTGCTAACAGGTTCTCTTGGGTAAGAGCAGCAAGGACCTGCACTATATATGATGCTGCTTTAGCAAGAGAACATAATAACGCAAACGTGATAGTTCTTGGAGGTAGAATAATAAGTAATGAACTTGCTATTCTTATGGTGAAAACTTTTTTAGAAACCCCTTTCCTTAAAGGGAGACACTCAAAAAGGGTCAGTAAACTTCAAAAAATGGGCGAGTAGGGTGGTTTTAAAGCCCAAGTTTTCTTAACTGGTATTCGTTTAAGCCAAGATAATGCCCAATCTCATGTAAAAGAACTGTCTCTACTCTCTTTTTTAGTTCTTCTTTCGTTCTACAACCATTCTCTATATTTCTTTTAAAAAGAATAATTTTGTCTGGCATTATAAGAGAATAACCTGAATTTTTTCTTTTTGGGAAAGGAACTCCCTGGTAAAGACCAAGTATATTGGAACTGTTACCATCTTCAACAAAAAACTCTACATTATCAAGTTTTTTTTTGATAAGTTTAGGAATTGTTGCCCATATATCTGTGATTAACTCTTCAAACTCTTCTTTTGTTACCAACATACCTTAATTATACTTTAAACTGTGAAATTCTGAAAAATTGTTTTTTTAGGATAAACATTGTACAATTTAATATATCACTACATACTTATCCTAAGTATGAATAAAAATTTAATCATCCCACTATGCAACTCTTGGGGTAAAGGAGAATGATATGGGTTTTCCACAAGATTTTTTTTGGGGGACAGCTACAGCATCTTATCAGATTGAAGGAGCAGCCAACCAAGATGGTAGAGGGGCGTCTGTTTGGGATATGTTCTGCAAAAAAGGTGGCAATATATGGAACCAACAGTCAGGCGAGGTCGCATGCGACCATTACCACAGATATAAAGAAGATGTTGCTTTAATGAAAAACTTGGGTGTCAACACTTACAGGTTTTCAGTATCTTGGTCAAGAGTCCTTCCTTCAGGAATAGGTAGTGTTAATGAAAAAGGTTTAGATTTTTATGATAGGTTGGTAGATGAACTGCTAAAGGTTGGTATAAACCCTTTTGTTACCCTTTTCCATTGGGATTACCCTTATGAACTTTACTGTAAAGGCGGGTGGCTAAACTCAGATTGTGCTGATTGGTTTGCAGAATATGTTTTGGTTATGGTAAACAAACTTGGGGATAGAGTTAAACATTGGATTACTCTTAATGAGCCACAATGTTTTATTGTATATGGGCATAAAGAAAATAAAGCTGCACCTGGCGATATGCTCGGAATAGAAGAAATTATACGTATAAAACATAATGTTATGGTTTCTCACGGTAAAGCCGTTCAAGCAATAAGAAAGTTGTTAGGAGAAGAGGCTTCAATAGGGTACGCACCAGTTGGAACTGTGGGAATACCTGCAAGCGAATCTGAGCAAGACATACAAACAGCAAGAGATTTTATGTTTAAAAGTTCCAAAAAAGATTTATGGTGTAACAGTTGGTGGATGGACCCTGTATATAAAGGGGTCTACCCAGAAGATTATCTAAATCTTTATGAAAAAATGTTACCTAAAACTTGGGCTGAAGATTTAGAAACTATTAACCAACCGCTCGATTTTTTTGGTATCAATATATATAATGGAAGAGTCCCGTTTAAGGGAGAAACGATAGATAATCCTGTTGTTCCTGAAAAAATTCCTTTAAACACACCTCTTACAAATTTTGGATGGCCAGTTACACCTAAAGCTTTATACTGGGGTCCAAGGTTTTTTTATGAAAGATACAAACTACCTATTATAGTTACAGAGAATGGTATGGCTAACGTTGATTGGGTTACTGTTGACGGTAAAGTTAGCGACCCTCAAAGGGTTGATTTTATAAAGAGATATCTGTCAGAATTTTCAAGAGCTTATAAGGATGGTGTGGATATTAAAGGTTATTTTCTATGGTCAATGCTTGATAATTTTGAATGGGGTGATGGATATAAACAACGTTTTGGTATTACTTATGTTGATTATGTTACACAGAAAAGAATACTAAAAGACTCTGCCTTATTTTACAAAGACGTTATAGCGACCAATGGAAGAACTCTCAATATATAATTTATTTGACTTATCTTTAAAAAAAATGTATAGTATTTAGTAATAGTGATAGGTTGAACATAAGAGGGAAAAATGAATCAGATTACTGAGTTGACATTTTTGAAGCAATTAGTGAAACGTTCAAAGATTCCTGTACCAGAATATGAGGTTATACCTATAGACAGGCATAAACTGAAAACCCTTTTTGATAAATGGGGTAAGGTCGTTATAAAAGCAGATGTTCTTGCAGGTAAAAAAGGGAAAGCTGGTCTGGTTAAGGTTTGTGAAGACCCATCAAAGGTACAACGAGAGATAAACAAGATTATCAATTCTGAAATTGATGGGAAGATGGTACGTACTGCTTATCTTTCTCAGTATATTCCTGCAGAGATGGAGGTATATACTGCTATAACTTACAATACAACTTTCCTTAGTCCTTCTCTGACTATTTCTCTTAAAGGTGGAATGGATATAGAAGAGATTGACGAGAAAGATAAAAAGACCATACCTGTTGATGTTTATCAAGGATTAAACGCCTACCAAGCAAGCCAAGCTTTAACTGCTCTGAAATGTCCGAGCGCTTTAATTAGCCCTTTTTCAAGAAACCTTGTTGATTTCTGGGATTTTTTTATTTCTAACGGAATGAGACTTTGCGAAATTAATCCTTGGAGAATCACTTCTGCTGGAAAAATCTTTGCTTGCGATTTTAAAGCTGTCTTAGATGAGGCAAATTTTAAAGCAAAAAACCTTGCAATCTCTTTCCCTGAATACCCAGCCAGCACCACTCCTTTTGAAGAAGAAATGAAAGAACTTGCTATATCTTCGCATCAAGGGCAGATACACGTTTCCAACCTTGGCGGGAAACTGGTGTTACCTATACTTTTTGGTGGTGGCTCTTCTACTATTATTATTGAAACCCTTATGAACTATGGTGGCGACCCAATTTTTCTTTCTGATTTTGGTGGCAACCCTTCTTACGATAGAATGCACGACGCTGCTTCGATATGTTTTAAACATCACATAAAGAACGCTTCGTTGCTTCTTATTCTTGGCGGTAAGGCTAACAATACAATGATTGATGTTACTTTTCAGGCGATTGCAAATGCTTTAAGTGAATATGTGGAAGAAAACGGACCTGTGCATCTACCTGTTATTATAGGGCGTGGTGGTCCTCGTCTTGCTAAAGGTATGTCAATTATGAAAGATACACTTGAAAGTCTTGGGTTACCGTATATAATATTTGGTTATGATACTCCAGTTACTATGGTAGCTGAATATGCTGCTAAATTAGCAAATGCTTTTAACTCTATGAGGAAAAATGAGAGCAAAGACATTGAATGATATTTTAAAGAAAGACGATAGAATTGCTGTTTCCAATATCACAGGAAGAGAAGCAAGCAAGGTTACAATTGCGTCGCAGAGATACTGTGGTAATATTGTAGGCGGTTGGGCTTTGGGGAAAGAAGGGCAGGTTATTGAATATGAATCTGGCAAAACAATTCCTGTTTTTCCAACCTTTGGGGAGTTGATGAAAATTATGCCCAAAGAATCCCATCCAAATAAAATTATAGTATATTCTCCCCCAGAGGCTGTTTATGGGGAGGTAAAAGAGATACTTTATTTTGGTAAAGATGTTGTTGAGACAATTTTTGTTATAACCGAACACGTATCAATAGAGGTAACTGCAAAAATTCATCTACTTGCTAAAGAGGCAAACGTAGATATTATTGGGTGCAACACCCTTGGGTGTATCAATGTGCACGATGGAGTTAGAGTGGGTGCAGTTGGAGGAGATAACCCACCAGAAAGTTTTAAAAAAGGAAGCGCTTGTATTATTTCTAATAGCGGAAATATGGTTACTACAATGGCTACCTACCTTCTATCTGCTGGTATAGGGACATCTTTTGGTGTGTCTACTGGAAAAGATACTCTTATACTTACTCCGTTAAAAGATTTATTGGCACTTGCAGAGAAAGATGAGAATACACGTTTTATTGTTTTATATGTTGAGCCCGGAGGTATATACGAAAAAGAAGCCGTTGATATGATGAGGAAAACAAAGTTTTCTAAACCTGTCATAGTGTATGTTGCTGGGCAGATTCTTGAAAAACAAGACGTTTCTTTAGGTCATGCTGGTGCGGTTGTTGAAGGACGTATGACAGGCGCTTCAGAAAAGATGGCACTCTTTGATAAATATTTTGGAATAGAACCTTTTGACCCGTCAAAAAAATATGGTAACATTCCTAAACTTTTAGATTCGCTTCAATTTAACGCCCTTCAAAAGGGTATTAGAATACAGACTCTCCACCATTTACCTGAGGCGGCAAACCTTCTTAGAAGAGTACATAAATGGGATAGAGATTTTAGCCCCGGGAAAGCGATACATTTTAATCCTTGGTTTATAGATTACGGAACATTGGGCAAAAAACTCCATGTTTCACTTTTACTCTCTTCTGGCACTATTCTTGAGCCGTATGCTACCCAGTTTACTCATTTGGCAGAAAACAAACTTGGTAAAAATGTGGTAAAACGGAATATGAGGAACTCAAGTTTTGCATCAGGGAACGATGGAGTTAATGTAACTATATACGGAGCCCCTGTAACAGAACTTATCAGTAACAGAAGTTTGACAGAAGCGGTTATTTTACATTGGTTTGGGGAACCTGTCCAACACAAATTCGAGGCAGAACTGGTAGAGATGTGTTTGATAGCTTCTTTAAGCAATGGCCCCGGAACAATATCGGCTCAAGCAGCAAAACTTTCCGCTTCTGCAGGTAACCTACCTCATACAGGAATGATAGCAGCTCTTGCCTCTATTGGAGAAGTCCATGGAGGTAACGGTAAAGAAGCAACAGAATACCTTATACGAATATTTGAGAAGACCAACCTTAACGACCCATACGATAAAAAAGAGGCAGACCAACTGCTTGAAACTCTTGTTAAAAACGAAGCGGAACGTTTTAAATCTCAGAAATTTTTGGCACAAGAATCGGGAGTGGAGTATGATAGAATACCTTGCCTTGGTCATCCTGTCTTTAAAGATAATCCAGTAAACTACGACCCAAGAGAGCAAGCAATAAGCAAGTATATGGAACAAGAAGGTGTTTACAACATATTTCTCGATTTTTATCACCGTCTTACTTTTGCTCTTAAAGGTACAGGTGCTACTTCGAAGGTGCTTGCAGTCAATATAGACGCTGCTATAGCGTGTGTATGTTTAGGTATCTCATGGGGGCTTCTTAAAGATAAAAAGATTACCTTAAAAAGAGCAGTTTCAATACCTTTTGTATTGTTTGCTTTTGGAAGAGCAGCTGGTGCAGCTGGAGAATTTCTTGACCATAGCGACCACGGAACAGGTATGGATATGAGAGTTCCTGCTTCGGAGTGCCAGATTCTTTCAAGAAGTAACCCTTTAGATAAATCTCGTTAAGTATTGGTTTTACTGGTATCGGCTGGAATAATCCCTCTCTTATATTTCCCCAAAAAACCTTTTTACTATATTTCTTGAAATATAATTTAGGGTTATTTGCAAACAATAAAATGTAGGTATTCAGTAGTTTTGCTTGCAGAATAATTTCTGTTTTCTTCTTTATCTGCTTTAAAACGATTATATTCTTTAGTGAAATATCCGTATTTTCCCCGTAAACTCATTATTTTTTTTATGTCATCCAGAGTCATTAATCCTTCATTATTATAACTTACAAAGATATAACGTGCTTTAGCATTCAAAATTAAATCTTTAAATACTTTTTTTACTTGTGTACGGGAGCAATATAGAGATTTTTCTTCAGTATATTTCCGCAGACCAGTTTTTCCATATATTGTTGGATTATCGTATTTAGCAATGGTTTCTAATAGATGATAATTTGTTGCATATTGGCGATGATTATAGGGTGGGTCTAAATAAAAAATATCACCACTAACTTTTTCTATAATTTTGTTTATATCAGCATTAAAAACCTCATGGTTTTGACCATTTATAATGAGTTCTGCTGGTTTCAAAACTAAACTTTTTTGAGCTGATTTTTTAAGTTTTTTTAAAAACGCACCATAAACAGAGGCAGTGTTTGCATATTTATCAATTGATTCAACTAAACTGGCAACTAAAAAATAGTATTCATTGTCAGAAATTAAATTTCTGTTTTTCCATTTTTCAATTTTTTGACGAATAGCGTCGCAGCTCATTCCATTTTCATCTGAAAAATACTGTCTTGTTTCTTTTTTATTTTTTGTGCCACCAAGACAATAATTTTTATAGATAAACCCTTCTACTCCTTTTAAATTTGAAAGGTAATTACAAACAAAGTTTTTTCTCTCCTTAATATCTATTTTTTCTAATTCTGAAATGTCCTTTACTAATTTGGTAAAACTTAATTCCTTATGATTTCCAATATAATGTTTGTTTAAAATATAACTATAATACTGAATATCATTAGCAATTATTTTATAACCCTTTTTTTTAAAATAACTTCCAACAACTCCTGTTCCTGCAAATAAATCGCAAAAAATATTACAGTTTTTATCAACGACTTTATTGATTGCTTCTTCTAAAAAACCTAATAGTGACAGTTTACTACCGATATAATTCATAATTTTAATTGTGTAATAAGATTACAAAACAAGGTACTTTATAATTTTTTTCACCTAAATTTTTATGTTTGTAGGTAAAATTTATTTCGATTGGATTATTTAAATCACTTGTATTGATAATTTCTCTGATTTTGTCTATAGAAACATCCTCATCAATATAAACAACCAATAATCTTGGGTCTGCTCCAAATCTACCTTCGTCTTGATATCTATAAAGATATTCTGCAACAAGTGCGGGGTTTGTAATTGCTTTTTTGCGCCAAGCATCCTTAAAATATTTTTTAAATTCTTTTGTTGGGCTTTTGGCAACTTTTTGGTCAAAAGACACTCCATTTATAAAGAAATCAACACCTCGCCTATGACTAAGTGTAGGTAAGATATTGTCATTTTTTTCAAAAATCAAAGTTTCTATAAAATCATTTCTAACTGTATTGATTTCCTTTATTCTTCTATATTTTACCGCTGCAACTTTTACTTTTTCGTCTTTTCTAAAACCATTTAGTTTTTTAGAATTTACTCCTTGTACAAAGGCATCAAAAGCTCCTTGAGAAAAAGGCCAAGCAATATTTCCAAGTTTTAAAGATTGCCATTCTTCTATAAGCACTTCCATTGCATTGTCTGCTTCTTTTCCACTTTTATATTTTTCAGTTTGTTTGAAAATTTCTCTTATAATTTTCTTGCCTTCTTCGTAATCCCAGCTATCAACAACAGTTTTCCAAAGTTGCTTAGTGTTTAAATCTAAAACTTTTTCACCAATATTTTGCCCCCGAGTTATAGTTCTAAATTTTAAGTTTTTTATGGGCTTAATACTATTTAATCGTAATAAATAATCGATTGCATTATCTTTGTTCCCTATAATTCTTTTAGCTAAATCGTCAGATAATTTTGATTTTATGTATTCCATATTATTTTTTGAAAATGAAAATATATTCGTGTTTAAAAATATAATAATCGCTTGTAAGTGCCCTATATCTCCAAATTCCTTCTCTGTTCTGTTTAGCACGATTACCAGACATGTTTTTTATTACAATACTTTTTAAGGTTAAATTGAGTTTTTGTGCCTCGTTCATACAATAAAATCCTAATGGAATCCATCTACCAGACGAATACTTATCGCCTATAACGATTGCTAAATATCTATTATTTTCCAAAATTTCTATTGTGTTTTGTAAAACTTTTGCAAATTTTTCTAAAAATTCTTTTAGTGAAGAAGTGTTTGATAAATCATTTTTTAAATCACTAAATTTGATGATATCAGCATAAGGTGGGTGTAGTATCGCTAACTGTATATTTTCTTTTTTATGCGTTTTTAAAATTGTTTTTACTTTTTTAAAAGTATCAATTTGGGTGCTATCGCCAGCGATTAACTCAGAAAAATTGTTTTTAGGTTCAACATTTTTTCTTACATATTCAACAAGGCTATCTTGAATATCAATTCCTATAAAATTTCTTTTTAGTCTTTCTGCTTCATAGGCAGTTGTTCCACTTCCTAAGAAAGGATCAAAAACAACTTCATTTTTTTTTGTGTATCTTAAAATCAATTGGCGAGGTACTTGAGGTACAAAATTACCATGATAAAAACCATCATGTTTGCCAGTTTTATCTCTTTTGGGAATTATCCAGAGACTGTCTGTCCAAATTTCCGATTTTTTCCATTCTTTTAAATTTAAGTCATTAAAGAGCGGCATAATTACCTTTTTGATAAGAATTTAGTTGTCAAAATTTCTCTTGATGTGGGTTTAAGTATTCTAATGTGTAGATCTTAACAAAAGCATATATTTGTCTATATGTTAGCAAATTTTTACAAGATTGTAAATAAAACCTAAGACCAAGGATTCTCTTTTACAACCATTACAAGCGGAGAGAGAGGGATTTGAACCCCCGGTACCCTCACGGGTACAGCCGCTTTCGAGGCGGCCGCTTTCAGCCACTCAGCCATCTCTCCAAACAATAATTGGTAGGTCAACTACTTTGCAAATTTAATAAAACCTGCGTTTTCTACTCTCCATATCTGGTTGCCTGTTGGTATCCACGCAAACCAGCCAGCTTTTTTCCATGCCCCTATATTAAAAGCAAGTTGTTCTACATCTGACGGTTTAATTCCTATATCAGCAAAAGGTATCTTCATCTCAGATGTCCACTCTTTCTTTTCTTCATCTATTATATATACCTTATATTGGATATTCTTTTCAAGTTGACCTATTATATCGTAAGGTGCACCAAAAAGGTTGCTTACTGTTGCCTCGCCCGTATATTTACCTGTTATGCTATATATAGGTCCTGTAATCATATCGTCTATCCACCAACTGCTTGTTTTTTGGCTGTGTTGGCTCTCTATTGCTACTTCAAAAATAGGAGAATGAGTTTTTAATCTTGGCAACATTTCTTCTGTATATGGGTCGGGTTCGTGTTTTGTTGCTATATAGAGATTTTCTGAGTCATAAGCAAGCCACGCATAACTTTTTACTCCTTTCATTTCTTTCCCTGAATGTTCTCTTTCTATAAGTATAGCCTTACTTTTATCAAGTCCAAACCATTCGTTATTCTCAAGTTTACCATCTATTTTTATAGGGGTTGTTCTGAAAGGCACGGTGTAATAGATAGCAGGATATATTCTTTTAAGTGGAGACATAAGAGTTGAAGACATTTGTTGTAAAGGTTTCCAGTCTGTTTTATAATATTTGCCAATATCCTCTTTTGTTCTGTTTATAGGCCAACTTGCTCTTAAAGCATCTTTATAAACACCTATATTTTCCATAGTTAATGGTTCGCTACCTGTTAACCCATAGGCAGGAGAACCAGGTCTTAATCTGAAATTGTTATTCTCTCTGTTCACAAAGAAAGGATTATCTCCATCCCAGTTGTTTTCTATTGTATTGTCTTCTTTTACACCAGCTCCTATAGTTAAGAACGCTCCCCCTGTGTTTATGTTACGTTCAATGAAATTATTTTGTGCCCATCCTACCCGTTTTTCTCGCGACAGAAGGTCTACAAGTTGTGGGTATCTGTAACTCCAAGGTGGTTGTTTATACCTAACTTGGGTAAGATAACGGGCAGCAAGAGTAGATATTCTTGTTGCAAGAGGTTCTCCATCGGGGGTATAAAACAATCCTGAACGGTCGCCTTGATAAATACCTCTGACCTCTGCGTCTACAAAGATATTGTTTTCAAGCCTATTTTCTGGTTGCGAGTTAGATATTCCGTTAGGGAACCTATAAAAAAAGTTTTTCTCTATCACAAGCCCGCCGTTAATTGCGTCAATATGTATGCTGTTCAACCCTTGAGTTAGGTTTGGTGAAGAGTGGTACGATATATGGTGGAAAAAGTTGTTCCTTATAACAGTACCTCTACTCATTAGGTACCACGGTTCTCCGTATATATACATTGCTCCCAGTTCTCTTCCTTCATACACAACATCGTGAAGTTCATTAAACTCTATAATATGGTCGTTTGCATCAAAAAGTATCGCTTGCATAGGGGTATCGTTTATAACGTTATGGGCAACCCTCTGCCCTATACCTTTAACAAGAACGCCTTGTCTGTAACCAACATCAAACTTGTTAAAACTGTAAATATGGTTGTTTTCAACAAGATGACCAGCCGGTATAAGTTTTTTTCTATCTCCGCCATTAAGAGAGACACCCCCCTCGCCCATATCATACATATCACAACCGACAATTTTATGGTTCCATCCACTTGGAATATTTGCAGCCCATTGACCTGTGTTTCGTATGGTGCAGGTGGCTACAAGGTTATTCTGTCCACCGTTTATCTCTATACCGTGGTTACGTGTAACCTCTAATGTAATATTTGAAACAACTATGTTGGAAGCATTATTCATAACTATCAATGGAGTGTTTAAGGTAGAGATAAAAATTTCACCTTTTTTTATATCTGAAGGCGGATAAAAATATAGTTTTCCTGTATCTCTATCAAGAAACCACTCTCCCGGAGCATCCAATTCACTTAACAGATTATACACAAAATATGGAGCATTCTGTTTGACCCTTATAAGATAACGGACAGTATACCCTTCAGGATATCTCTTATCAGGACCAAGGTTGATTATACGTTTTTCTGTATCTATAGAAACAATATTTGTGTGTATCTTTTCATACTCATAAGCAAAAAAGCCGTGTATCCATATATCTTTATCTTCTTTCCATCTTGATGGTCTATCACCAGAGTAACAGAACCTACCACTCTGGAAAGTTCCTGTTTTGGGAGATTGCCCACGTAAAACTCCATCTCCTTCGGGAGTAACAAGATTTGCTACCCTTTCATGCCCTTCATTAGGCCAGCGAGCAAGAGGCATCCGTTTACCGTTAAAGAAAAGTTCCAACGCTGCAAGGTTAGACCTGGCGTGGCTACCTCTGTTTAATAGTTGCCCGTAATCTGTGATTCCAAGTTCTTTTAAGTCTGCTACAAATACCTGCTTTTTTGATTCTGTGGGAAGTTTGTTTATAATGTTTGTATCAGATAAAGGTTGAAGGTTGGTTATCTGTTGACCGCCAATAATCCGCACATCTTCTTTTAGGTAACCTCTATATATTATTGGAGCATCAGCCGTACCAGAATCTTCTTTTCCAAAAGAGATACTCTCATTAATAAAATATTTCCCACCTCTCAAATAGACTGTTATCCCTCCAGTAGGCATCTTACCGTCAGATATGAGTTTGCGTACTTCTTCCTGTGCCCTTTTTATTGTTGCAAAAGGTTTGCCTTTTGTTCCAGCATTAGTATCTTTACCTTTTGTTGATACGTATATTTCCTGTTTCGGTCGAGAAATCCATTCTGCAAGTTTTTCTTGCTTTGTTATAATCTTTTCACCATCTTTAAGTCCGTCAATATCTTCAAGTCTATCTCTAAGGTTTACTCGGTACCCTTCGTGAGGTAACGGAGACGTTTCTTCTATTAGAAGAAGTTTTGTATAAATATCTCTTGCAAGAGAATACTTTTTTTCATCCTTATATGTGTCTGCCGTCTTAAGGTTTGAAGTGAAAATATGGTGTTTTGATGCCCCTTTAGTCTGCAGAACTTTCTGGTAAACCTCTCTTGCTTTAGTAGAATTTTTTTGTTCAAGATAGACTTCTGCCTGCTGGAATAATGCGTATATACGGTAATAATCTGAAAGGGTGCGCAGTTTTTGTATGTCTTCAAAAGTTTTGTGAGACTTAGAATAATCCTTTTCCAGTCTATAACTTTCAGCAGTATTAAATAGAGCCATTTCAGTCCCGTACCCTGGTAAACCTTGCATTTTAATGTATTCTTCTCGAGCTTTATTGTAGTTTCCCTGTTTTATGTAGGCATCAGCTTTGGAGAATATTGTTTCCCTTGAAACAACGATTTCTTCAGGTTTTAATACCCTGTTGTATATAACCACTTCATCTATATCAAGTTTAATAGACCCAACACCGTGACTAGAAAAACCTATCACAAAAGGAATTTTAGAAGGTACATATTCTCCTTCAAACCGTTCAGCTTTCACTAACTGTTTCTTTTCGTTTCTCATTGTCATACTGGGCTCAGTTAGCTGCCCGTTAATATAAATATTCATTGCTGAACCGTCAAAAGTAACCACAAGTTGATGCCAAACATTGTCAGCCAAAGGGGTTTTTGTTGAATTGATTGTTGCACCGTTAGGTTGACCCATCTCAAAACTTAATGTTGATGGTCTTTCGTACACAGAAACTATCCTCCACCCTTGGGAGTAACCAGATACAGAAAGTATAGTACCGTTTTTAACGTTACTTGCTGGTAAAATACTGCCCGGTCCTTGTCTTCTAAACCATATCTCTGCGCTAAACTGGTGGTTCTGTATATTGAAAGTATCTCCTTTATAAAAACCTTTATCCAGTCTTACCGCTTTTTTCCCAGGCCATCTGCCTTCTATTACTTGCAAGTCACTAAAAACTTCTTTGGTTTTTGGGTCTTGGTAGGGGGTATAGGTAAGGTTTTTACCGTCTTTACCAAGGTCTACCACCATATCTTTGGCATCTTTGATATCTTCAAACGTGTAGTACCTTGCCACACTGGCATCCTGTTTCAACAAATCTCTTCTTTTTAACCATTGGTTATACCCTTCGTCTTCACCTTTTACGTTTAAAACAACCAACAGAAAAACTATTACCAAAGACCTTATTATCTTCATTTTTGCTCCCTATTTTAAAAGCGTAAGTTTGATAGGTTTTTTTCTACGTACTTAGCTAAAATATCTACCTCAATATTAAGTATATCACCAGATTTTTTATGTTTAAGATTACTATTTTCGATAGTAAAAGGTATCAAAAATATTTGAACTTCATTCCCTCTTAATTCAGCTATAGTTAAAGATATTCCATCAACTCCTATAGAACCTCTGTTGACGACATATTTTTCGAAAGTTCGTGGAACCTCAAAAGAGAGAAGGATAGAACCGCCTCGCTTATTTAGAGATTTTAATTTTGTCATAAAATCTATATGTCCTGTTAAAAAATGCCCCCCAATTTTATCTCCCATTTTAAGAGACCCTTCAAGGTTGACACAGTTTTCTACCCTTATTTTTCCAAGGTTTGTTTCTCTCTGTGTTTGCACGCTAAGAGACGCTTGAAAAGTGTCTGAGGAAACTTTTTCTGCTGTAAGGCATACCCCATTGACAGATACGCTATCGCCTTGGTTTATATCTACAGCAATTTTAGGGCAGAAGATTTCAAATACAGCAAAACCGCTATATTCAGATATTCTTTTTACTTTGCCTACCTCTTGTATTATTCCTGAAAACATGGTTTTCCTTTTATCATAATGTTCTGTTCAAACATTTTAGTTTCTTTGATTTTTATTTCAACTGATTCTGCAATATTCTTCTTTTCTATACCAGCGATAGATGTTATAGACCTGTTATCTCCAAGTATTTTATTGGCACAAAAAATAAAAACTTCATCAGCAAGTTTATATTCCCAGAAACTGGTAAGGGTTGAACTACCACCTTCTACCATCAAAATCCCGATACCTTTCTCAAAAAGTGTTTTCAATAGTTGAGCCATATCAAACATACGGTTTTTTGTAGGAACCTCTACTATTTCGCAGTTGGATTTCCCTGAATATTTGGAGATTTTTTCTTTAGGAACGCCTTTTGAAGTAACAATCAATATTTCTGTATTTATGGTTTTCCATATATTTCCTTCGGTTGGCATCTTCAGTTCTGGGTCAAGTATTATTTTGAAATACTTTTTTCTATTCTCCATTTTTGAAGGGTAAGAAGTTGGGAATATATAGTCAAGGAAAGGGTTATCATTTAAAACTGTTTTTATACCAACAAGGAGGGCGTCTGATTCAAAACGGAGTCTTTTAGCATATTGTCTTGAAGGTTCGTTTGTAATCCATTTTGAGTTTCCCGAATATGTAGCCGTCTTCCCGTCAAGAGTTTGTGCCCATTTAAGTCTTATATAAGGTCTCTTCTTTTCAAGGTTTACAATGTACGCCCTATTTAAATCTTCTGCTTCTTGTTGCATACTACCTATACGGACTTTTATACCGTTTTTTTCAAGCTCTTCAAACCCTTTTCCGTTTACGGTAGGGTTAGGGTCTTTCATTGGACAGACAACCTCTTTTATTCCTGCCTCTATAATAGTTTTAACACAAGGAGGTGTTTTACCATAATGGTTGCAGGGTTCAATATTAACATAAAGAGTTGCTCCCTTGGTTTTGCCTTTAGCTTTACGTATAGCTTCTACTTCAGCGTGAGCCATCCCCCAAGCTTGATGGTACCCTTCGCCAAGAATTCTTTTTCCTTTGACTATTACTGCTCCTACCATTGGGTTGGGGCTGACCAGTCCTTTACCCTTTTTTGCAAGCTTCAAGGTAGTTTTTATAAACTCATCGCCGTAAGCCATAAAAAATTATCCTCCGATTTCAATAACACACTTGAGGACTTCACCTTTTTTAACCATAGAGATACCTTCGTTTATTTTTTCAAGAGGAAGTGTTACTGTGACAAATTTTCCTGCTTCTATCTTATTTTCTGCTATAAGTTTTGCGGCTTTAAGATAATCGTTTCTATTGGAAGCAAACGCTCCAAAAACAGATAACTCTTTATAATGTATTATGTTGGCATCTATTGTTATCATAGAATTATCTTTTGGTAACCCTCCAAAAAGACTGATTCTTCCTTTAGAACCAAGAAGTTCAAGCCCTTCTATTTGTGCTTGTTTAGCTGGGCAGGCAGTAATAACAACGTCTGCTCCATAACCGTTTGTTAGTTTGTTCACTTCTTCTTTAAGGTTTGTTGTTGCAGGGTCCACAAGTATAAGACCTTCAAACTGGCTACCAAATTGTTTGAGTCTCTGGTAAGATGGGTCAGAAACTATAACGTGTTTAGCCCCAGACGCTTGTGCAAGAACTGCGTGCATAAGTCCAATAGGACCGCCACCGTATATAATAACAGTATCTCCTTTGCTAATATTTAAATAATTTTGACCATTTATAGCACAGGAAAGGGCTTCAATAATAGCACCTTCTTTAAGGGATATGTTTTCAGGCAGTTTAAGAACAGTCTTCTGTTTCACTCCTTCTTCAGGTACAACCACATATTCTGCGTAACCGCCAGGATAAAAATATCCTATAGCTTTGGTGTCAGGGCAAAGATTGTAGAGCCCTTTATTACACATTTTACATTTACCGCAACCTATTGAAGTAACCAGAGCAACCTTATCTCCAACTTTTAGTTCTGGGTCATCAACTTTACTACCTATTTCTGCTATAGTCCCAGTTATTTCATGACCAATAACAGTAGGTGGGACAACTTTTTTATGTCCGCTAAAGTATATTCGTACATCTGTTCCGCAAATAGCACAGTAATGGACCTTTACCAGAATTTCGCCCTCTTTACATACTGGTTTAGGTATATCTTCTATACGTATATCTTCTATTCCGTGAAATATAGCTGCTCTCATTTTCTCTTCTCCTTTTTCCCCAAACTTATATGTAAGGGGCTATTTAATACGACACTGTTTGTTCTTGCGAGCCTTTCTCAGTTTGACAATTTTTTTTTGTATACTTGAGATAATCTCATTGCTTACCTTGCTTTCTTTCTACTCTTGTTACGGTTTATATAACTTAAGAACTTATTTAACCTCTGACCCAATTGATTTTTCTCTTGCATTTATTACAGAGGATAATAGCAGGTCTCCTTGCTTTCTTTCCTCTGCGTTGTCTAATTACTCGTTCTTTCTTTCCACATAGTTGACATTTCATTCCAACTTGATTATTATTTCAGTTAGTTTTGTATTTTAACCAACCCTTCTATTACTTCCTCCAGCAAGGAATATAACTGCTTTATCTTCAGGTCTATTCTTGCGAGTGATATGTGAAGTAGTTTCCTGATAGTCTTCTTGAGAGTATGGTTATGTAAGTTAAAAGAATTTAAAGGTAATGTTGTTACGTAAAGTAGAGAGGTTTTGTGCATTTCCTCTTTTTTACTTTTACCCTTATAATTCCTAATCTTATATTTATATGCTAAAATATCAGTAATGAAAAAAATAATACCTATTATTTTTCTTATATTTTTGTTTTTATCTAAAAATATTTATCCTATTACCGCCTCTCTCTATTTTACACCAGATAAAAGAAGTGAGCAAATAATCAAAGACCTTATAATGTGTGCAGAAGAATCTATTTATATTGCAGGATACTCTTTTACATGGACTCTCCTTTCAAACGAACTCGACAAAAAGAAAGGGCTTGATATAAAAGTAATGCTTGATACTTTTCCTCCTTTTGATTTAAAAAACATTGAAATCAAAGTTGATAAAAGAAGCGCTCTTTTTCATCCAAAATTTATTATTGTTGATGGTAAGCGTATATTGTTTGGTTCGGGTAACTTTACAGAAAGTAGTTTTAGGATGCACCACAACAACTTTCTTCTTTTTACAGATGAAAAGATTGGAATCTTTTTAACAAAAAAATTTCTTTCGTGGTGGAATGAAGAAAGAATTGATGATGAATATAAAGATAAAACAGTTCGAATACTTTTTTCTCCTGAAAACAATTGTGAAAAAATTATATCAGAAGAGATTAAGTTAGCAAAGGAGAGCATCTGTTTTGCTCTATACCATTTTACTTCCAAAGAGCTTGCTAAATCTATGATAAGAAGAAATCTTGCAGGGGTGAAAGTGAACGGTATGATAGAAAATGTAAGTGTTGAACCCCACTCTGTTTTTAACGGGCTTAAAGGTTTTGGTTGTAATGTGAGAAGAAGCAATAGGGCTGGGTTTCTTCACGACAAGTTTATTATTATTGATAGAGAAGTTGTTATTACTGGTTCATACAATTTAACAGCATCGGCTCGGAGGAACAATGAATCTGTAATGATAATTAGAGATAAAAATCTTGCTTCAAAATTTATGAAAGAATGGTTAAAAATGTGGCGTTTTTATAGTTTACCTTGATTTTGATGTATAATATTTTTATTATTAGTTGTGTCAAAAAACTAAGAGCAAGATCCGCCGAAGCCGGAAAAGGAATGCCCCTTTTCGCCTTCTCCCCTTGAGGTCTTGTCCCGAGTACCTCCGAGGGAGAGAAGGATCAAGGATGAGGGGTGATTTTGCTTTACGCTGGCTAAGAGCAAAAGACAAAGGCAAGGATAAAAACAATAGTGTATAAGATAAAAACGGGGATTACCACGTCGCTATCCCTCAGAAAGCATTCGGGCTAAGACGCTCCTCGTAAGACAAGCAAAAAGTGTTGTATAGCCAAATTTGGTAGAAGATAGTTATTATAAAGGAGGATGCATAATGAATAAAAAATGTATAGAGAGAGGATTGGAAAACCTTTCTGCAGAATTTGGGGCAGAAAGAGTCAAAAAAGCTGTTGATGCTGTAAAAAAGTTTCAGGTAGATGTCCCTTCTTGGACATTGGGCTCTTTTGGTGGGGGAAGGTTTGGGAATTATGTTTCTCCTGGATATGCTCGTAATATAGAAGAGAAACTTGATGATGCCGCTTTTATAAATAAACTTACTGGAGCTGCCTCTATGGTTGCAACCCATATCTTATGGGATTTTTCTAAAGATGGTATGGAAGGAGATTTTGAGATAGCAAAAAAAGTACAGAACGAATGTAAAGATAGGGGATTATCTCTCGGTGGAGTTAGCCCTACCTACTTTATACAAGGTTCAGAAGATGGAAGTTTTACCTCTCCTAACGCTAAAACACGCAAAAGGTATGTTGAACAGACCATTTTAGGAGGTAAAATTGCAAAAGAGTTAGGTAACAAAGTTCTTGGGCTCTGGTTTCCTGACGGTTCTCTTTATCCTGGGCAGATAGAACTTAAAGATTCTTATGAACTTATGAAAAAAACCTTAAAGGAGAGTTATACGAAAATACCTAAAGATGTTCAAATTTTAATTGAATACAAGGTTTTTGAACCAAACACTTATAGCACTGTAATACCTGACTGGGGAGCGGCTTTTGTGATTGCAAAATCTCTTGGGAACAACGTAGGTGTTTTGATAGATATGGGTCACCACCACCCTATAGTAAATGTGGAACAGATTGTAACGATGCTTATTTCTGAGAAAATGAAAAGCGGTTTTCACTTCAATATAAATTATGCTCTCGACGATGACCAAGCAGTAGAGCCAAACCAGCATATAGCAAGAATATTTTATGAACTATATAAAGGTGGGGTTGTAGTTTCCTCTACAAAAAATTGGGCTTATATGCTTGACCAGGCAAGCGGTAAAGAAAACAGGATACACGCTATCATTCATTCTATAGACTCGCTACATATCTCTCTTGCAAGGGCTGCAATAGTGGATACAAACAAAATCAAAGAAGCACGTAAATCTAAAGAAATTATGCTTGCAAACAGATATTTTAACGATGCCATAATAAACGCTGATGTAAGACCAATAGTGGCACAGGCAAGGTTAGAAAAGAATTTACCTGCCGACCCTATGGAAGCTTATGTAAAGAGTGGGTATCAACAAAAAATAGAAAAAGCAAGAGCGTAAAAAATACATTTTATAGGTACAGATAAATTGTAGTATTGAGAAATGTTCTTAAAAAACTTTTTTCGTTGACATTAACATAAAAAAGTGGTTCAATTATATTGTATTGAATGTAAAAGACCAGTTGACGACCTGGTCTTTTACAAAACCTATGAAAAAAACGTTTCTCTTCTTTATTTTTCTTCTTTTTATCATATTCATATCTCCGACATTCTGTTATGAGTGCGGGAAAGCGCCGCCTACTCGTGATGTGCAGAGACGTAAAGCAGCCGAAAGTTTCCCTCCGTTACCTCTACCAGCTACGCCTGTTAGGAGGACTGAAAAGAAGAACCCACCGGCTCCACCTGTGCTTGTTGGTAAGGTATTGGTAGCACCAAATGCTAAATGGACAAGGGCAGAAATGGATGTTGAAAACTTGTTAAAACTTGCTTCAAGCCAACTGGGCATACCTCACAGAAGCGTAAAAATTACACTCTCTGAATTTTCTTTCGACCCCGATGAAGTACCTGTCCTTTACATAACCTCAGTTGAACCTTTTGTTGTTGATGCGTCTATCCTACCTAAACTAAAGAGTTATCTTGAACGAGGGGGGTTTATCTGGGCGAACGCTTCATCTGGTAGCAATGATTTCACTAAAGGGTTTCTTGAATTAATGTCACAAATCTATCCAGAAAAAAATTTATACCCTATTTATAGTAATCACCCTTTAAACGGGTGTTTTCACAACCTTACTAATGTAAAGATTATGAAAGACGGGGTGGAGTTTAGTGGAAAAACAGAACTTATGGTCTTAAACCTTGGCTGTAGAGCTGCAGTTATTCTCTCTCCTTTTGATCTTGGTTGTGGCTGGGCTATGCATACGCATCCGTGGGGTAGCCGATATGTACCCGAAGACGCTATAAAGATAGGAGTAAATATGTTTTCTTATACTCTGGGTTGGATTGAAACAGGAAGGCTGTATGGGCAAATACCGGTATTTGCAGAAAAGACAGAAAAAAAAGGTGGTAGAATTTATATAGGTCAGATTATACATTCAGGAGACTGGGACCCTCACCCGTCTTCTTTAGGGAAACTACTTGTAAGGGTTGCCAGAGATACTGAATCTTCTGTTTATATTGAGAAACTAAATATTGACCTAAAAAAAGAGACCCTCGAAAATATACCATTACTTTATATCACAGGACATTTTGACCCTAAATTAAGTAAGGTTGAAAAGCAGAAATTGAGAAAATTTCTGCTTTCAGGTGGTGCTCTTATATCTGATAGTTGCTGTGGAAGTAAAGAGTTTTCTGATAGTTTCAAGTTGCTTATCTCTGAAATTCTACCGGAAGCAAAAAATAGTAAATGGGATATCAACCATTCGTTATACAATGTTCCTTTCAAGACAGAAAAGTTTATATATACTTTTAATACAGATGAAGCGCCTTTTGAGATATACCATCTTAAAGGACTTCCGTCTATTATCTTTTCACCGTATAGTTTTGGTAGCGGTTGGGAAGGTATACCACGTCCTTATGTGAAGGCGCTCTCTGATACTCAATCTATAAAACTGGGGGTAAATGTTATAACATACCTTATAACACATTAAAAAAATGGACGATATAGAAATTCTTCAAGAACTTAAAGACGTTAAAGAAAAAATACTTACAGAAATACATAAAGTAATAGTTGGGCAAGACTCTATAATAGAAGAGATTCTTATGGGACTTTTTGCAGGTGGTCATTGTTTACTTGTAGGTGTTCCAGGGCTTGCAAAAACTCTTATGGTTAGAACTCTTGCTGGCATACTTGACCTTAACTTTAAAAGAATACAGTTTACACCTGACCTTATGCCTGCTGATATAACTGGAACAGAAGTTATAGAGGAAGACAAGGTTACCAGAAGCAGAAGTTTGAGGTTTATACAAGGACCTATTTTTGCCAACCTTATACTTGCAGATGAGATTAACCGTACACCACCAAAAACTCAGGCAGCACTGTTAGAAGCGATGCAGGAGTTTAATGTAACAGTAGGCGGAGTTTTTTATCCGTTACCATTTCCTTTTCTTGTTATGGCAACCCAAAACCCAATAGAGTTGGAAGGTACCTACCCTTTACCTGAAGCCCAACTTGATAGGTTTATGGTTAGTATCGTTATGGATTATCCTGATGAAAATCAAGAGAAGAAGATTGTGGAAAACACTACAGGTTTTTCTGATATATTAGTCAACAAAGTTATTAGTGGCGAAGATATAAAGAAATACCAGTTGTTGGTAAAAAAAATACCAGTCTCAGATTATGTAGTATCTTATGGAGTTAATCTGGTAAGGAGTACCCGCCCTAAAGAGGTAGGTAGTTTGGAATTTATTGATAACTATGTAAGTTGGGGAGCAGGTCCAAGAGCTTCGCAACACCTTATCCTTGCTGCAAAAACAAAAGCCGCTATGAGAGGGGATGTAAATGTTTCAATAAATGATATAAGAGAAGTTGCAAAAAGCGTTTTAAGGCATAGAATTTTTACCAATTTTAACGCAGACGCCGAAGGTGTAAATTCTTCTCGTATAGTGGAATACCTGCTTGATAAAAAGAAAGAAGTTTAATAATGGCAACCAACAATATTTTTGATCCAAGTATTCTGGTAAAATTTGCTAACCTTTCGCTTATTGCAAAAACGGTAGTTGAAGGTTTTATTGCTGGTTTACATCAAAGCCCTCATAGAGGTTTTAGCGTAGATTTTTCTGAACATAGACAATACACCCCCGGCGAAGACTTAAGATACCTTGACTGGAAAGTCTTTGGTAAGACAGATAGGTTTTATGTTAAGGTTTACAAAGAAGAGACAAATCTTAAAGCTTACATCCTGCTTGATATAAGCAATTCAATGAATTATGGTAGCAAGGCAGTAACTAAATTGCAATACGGGGTTATGCTTGCTTCTATTCTTAGTTACATTATGGTAAAACAGAGAGATTCAGTAGGGTTGGTAACTTTTGATACAGATATACAAGAGTTTATACATCCTGTCTCAACAGTTTCACACCTACAGAATATTTTCAGTTCACTTGAGAATATTACTCCCGGTAAAGAAACATCTATAGGAAAAGTTTTAGATAAAATATCTATTAATATCAAAAAACGTAGTTTGGTTATACTGTTATCAGACCTTATGGATAAACAAGACGAAATAATGAGAGGGTTATCACATTTTCGTCACCGACACAACGAGGTTATAGTCCTACATCTACTTGACCCTGCTGAACTACAATTTCCTTTTACTGGGGATTGCGAATTTCAAGATATGGAGAACGGAGAAAAAGTTCTTGCTGGAACTTCTTACCTAAAAGATGTTTACCTAAAACTTATGAAAGAGTTTATTTTATCTATCCGTAAAGGTTGTGGTGAAAAAAGGATAGAATACGCTACAACCTCAACAGATACCTTATTTGATTCTTTTCTTTATAATTATTTAAAATCAAGGTAAGTAAAAACTATAGTTAACCTGTTAGAATATGAAAAGTTTATGTTTATAGTTTTTGAACATTACTAATTTAATGGTAACAATCGTCTATTTAATAAAATGCATTTCTTAAATCCTATTTATCTTTGGGCACTAACAGGAGTATCTTTACCTATCCTTATACATCTTTTTAGCCGTAAAAAGGGTAAACCAATACTGTTCCCATCAATAAAGTTTTTGAAAATTGCTAATTCAATCTCAGGTCGCAGAAAAAAAGTTGAAGACATTATTATTCTGGTGGTAAGAATGCTACTTCTGTTTTTTCTTTTACTTATACTTTCAAACCCTGTATTTAAAGTTAGTTCTCCATTTTCTGAGGAAGGATATATCTTATTTCTTATTGACGATTCTTACAGTATGAACGCAATTGATGTAAACAACCCTTCAGAAAAATATAAAACTCTCCTTCTTGAGACACTTTCGTATATAAGAAGACCAGCTCGGGTTGCCCTGGTTTACCTTAGTGGAGATACCTACCCTTTCACACACAATTATTCAGAAGCAATCTCTGTAATAAAAAGAAAAGATATATCCTTTCAATCGGGCAATCTTTCTGTATCTTTAGAAGAATCATTAAAACTTCTTGAGAAAGAAAAAGGAGATAAGGTTATATGTTTCTTTACAGATCTTCAAAAACTTGTATGGAAAGATGTTAATATACCTAATTTTGGTAAAAAAAATATAAAATTTCTTCTTTTTGATATAGGTCAGGCAAATACAAACAATGTCAGTTTCAAAAAAGTTTATCATATCCCTGGAACGTCCGATATAATATTAGAACTACAAAACTGGGGCAAAGAAGATGTCACAGTAGAAGTTATATTGAATGGCGAAGGGTGGGAGAGAAGAAAAAATGTTTCATTGAAATCAGAATCGTTAGAGGTTGTTAACCTCAATACGCCAGATGTTGCAGGTATGCTCACTGTCTCTATAAACAACACCGATATTCTTCAAACAGATAATATCTATTACGCTTCTTTTATTGAAGAGTCTAACGAAAAAATTCTTATTGTAGGTGAACAGGAGGAATCCTTTTATATTCAAAAAGCTTTACAGGTTGTTTCAGGAGAAAAAATAGAGATTGTAAGGGTTGCTCCTCAAAATATGAAAGACGTTTTTCTTGAAAGTTTTTTAGCAATTTTTATATCAAACAATGGAGTATTCCCTGAAGGGTTGACAGAAAAAATATATAGGTATGTTGACAACGGCGGTAATGTTGCTTGTTTTCCCGGTAGCAGGGTTGTGCCGGCAACTTTCAACCAAAATTGGCAACCAGTAAATATAGGTATCCCGTTTTTTATGCCAGCTAAACTTAAATCTATAAAATCTTTCCCAAAAACTGTCAGGGTTGGGGAATCAGATTCTTTTCATCCTCTCTTTATATCATTAAAAGGGGTTGTTCAGCAGTATACCAAGACAGTGATTTTTCGACAGGTATTTTCTTTAACCGATATTACTGGTGATACACTACTGAACACATCAGAAGGGACACCTCTTATTATTGAGAAAAAAGTTGGGAAAGGTAGAATCTTATTATTCTCTTTTCCTGTAGATGATAAATGGACAAATATACATTTTAAACCTTTTTTCCCAGTTCTTGTTAACAATATTCTTGAACATTTTTCGGGTGTTAAAACAGACAATTTTATTGTTGGCGTTAAGAACAATATTCGGGTTCCTTATGGTGTAGAGACAGTATATCTTTATACACCTGACGGAGAAAAGAGTGTATTAAAAAAGGATTCTTCTGAAGAGGTTGGGTTTACTCCTCAGGGACCGGGGTTCTGGATATTAGAGTTTGCTAAAGGAAAAAACAGTATTAAAAAAATTATACCTGTTAACTTAGATGCAACAGAAAGCGACCTAACAAGGATAGATGCAACAGAGATAACAAACAAACTGGGTAGAGCCAATATAACGTTTGTAAAAAAAGAAAAAATAAGAGAGTTTTTAAGCAAAAGAGGTAGAACAAAAGGTATCTCTGAAGGACTTTTAAATATAGTTTTGATTTTATTTCTGCTTGAACTCCTTTTAATTAAAATTTTTAGAAAAATACGTAAAGGAAAAAATGTTTAAGATAGGTTTTAACCATATTTTACACACTTTTTTTATATTTCTTATTTTAGCGGGAGTTCTTTGGCTTAATTTTTATCTTTTCAAAAAAGATCTTTCAAAGAAGAGACTAATCTTTTTTGTTATCAACACTGTTGCTTCTTTACTTATTATTACAATGATTTTTAAACCAGAGGTTTCTCTAAAAGTTCCTTTTGGAGTGAAAGAAAAAATTTGCGTAATTTTTGATACTTCTCTTAGTATGGGTATTTCTGACCAAAAAGGGATAACCCGTTTAGATAAAGTTAAAGAGTTTGTTAATACTGAACCTTTATTAAAAAATTTTGATATTTCGTTTTATACAGTTGGAGAGTCGCTTAAAAAAATTGAAACAGAAAAGATAGATAATATGAGCCCGAACCAGAATGTTTCTTTTATTCTTTCTGGGCTTGAGCAACTAAATAAAAAGACTGGTAACACATACAAATCGGTACTACTTTTTTCTGACGGTCAGGAAAGTAGGGTTGAAGATATGCAAGTCCTACATAATATTTTCAATACTCCTATTATCTCTATTGGTATGGGCGGAGAAGATATTTTGGATATAAGTGTGGCAGATGTTACAACAAACTCCCCTATATATACAGGCGAATCTTTAAGGGCAGAGGTCAATATAAACCAGAAAGGTTACGACAATACTACAAAAAAAGTTTTATTGAAAGAGAACAATAGGGTTGTGCAGGAGAAGGAAGTTTTCTTATCAGAAGCGTCTTCAATGGTTGTTTTTGAGGTTATGGTATCATCGGCAGGAGAGAAAATTTACGAAGTAGAGATTCTTCCAGAGAAGAGTGAACTGGTAAAAGATAATAATAGAATGTTTTTTATGGTTAGAGCGATTTCGCCCAAAATAAACCTTCTTTATGTAGAAAATGGGCTTAGGTGGGAATACAAATATTTAAAAAGGTATATAGAGAGCGCTTCGGGGTTGGTACCTGTTTTTCTTGTTAAGGTTGGGGATAATGTTTTTCAGTATGCACAGGTTGAAGGGAAAGGTGTCCCTGCTGATATTTTTTCTGATAACCTATTTTTGGAAAAGTTTAGTATAATAATTTTTGGGGATATAAACTTTTCCTCTTTTACTTTACAACAGAGAAAGAATATCAAAGATTTTTATATAAAAAAAGGACGAAGTTTAATGTTTCTTGGTGGGGACAATTTTTTGCAAGGGATTATAGGTACAGAACTCAGCGATATTACCTCTCCAATAACAACAAGCAAAAAAGTTGATATACTTGAAGGAAGATTTCTACCAGAGATTACTGATGAAGGTAGCACTCTCCCTATTTTTAGCGGTAGAGAAACAGGGTTTCCGTCTATAACTAGAGTAAATAGTGTTTATAGTTTACAAAAAGGCGCAGTTCCACTTCTAAAGATTGAAAAGAGTGGTATGCCTATTATTCTTTCTGCTACCAATATTTCTGTTGAAGGTGGGAAGAGTGTTTTTGTGGGTACCGATGATATATGGAAATGGGCATTTGGGAGTGAACAGGAGCAGTCGGACTACAGGTTTTTCTGGGGCAGACTTATCAGATATTTATGGGCACCTAAAGATTATATTGGTGAAGGTAAAGTTGTGCCGTATATAAATATAAATAAAAAGACCTGCAGTATAGGAGAAAAACTTGAAGCAACATTTCAGTTTACAGATGAAAATAATAATAGAATTTTTGAAACACTCTTACAACATCCTGACGGAACAACAGAACCTCTATTGTTAGACGAGATGAGAACCTCTTTTATACCACAAGCAGAAGGTATGTATACTCTAAAAACTATTTCAGAAGGTAAAATAAATATGGTCCCTGTACTTGTAAGAAAAGAAGGTGACGAGTTTTTAAATATAGGAAGAAACGAATATATGTTGAAACAACTTGCAGAACTCTCTAAAGGGTCATACATACCTTTTGAAGAGAAAGATAGGTTGAAAGAGATTATGAAGAAAGAGAAAAACTATATAACAAAAAACCTTGCTTTTTCTAAAACCTCTATGAAATATGTGATACTATTTCTCTTTGTAATATTAAATCTTGGGTGGCATTTAAGACGCCAAAACAGTTAAAGGGGATAAAAAAGTATGTAGTGTCTACTCACTCTGGTACTACGGCGCATACACCCTCTACGTAACAATCGGGCACTCTGAGAACTTACCCTTCTGCACAAAGAGCGTCTCCGAAGGGTTCAACAGGCTCAGAGTAGGGGAACAAAAGGCTTGAACCTTTTGTTAACAGCCCGATTCTT